>JAXJQF010000015.1:0-25401 GCA_036311285.1 Ruminobacter sp.
CCGAAATTTTGCGAGTATAGATAGTTTAAAAATTTTTATTAAAAAAATTCTCAAGAACGCTAGAAAAATATAGCGTTCTTATTTTTTATATGTTATGCTAGATAGGTAAGTTAAATATCTATAAAGGATAAAATCATGTTTATTACAAAGCCTACATTACCACGTCTTTTATGTATGAAATCAGGGAAAGTATACTCTTTATATACCTATAAGAATGCTTGGGATGAAGAAAAGAAGCGTTCTTACAGAGAACCTGGCTCAACAAAAATTGTTGGTAGAATTTTAGGAGGTGGTAAAGTTGGAGAAATCAAATGGACTGATGATTTTATAGATTCTATTCCTTCTCTTGATGCATTTAATGCTCATAGACTTGAGGACGGAACCATAGAATTTACAACTTATGAGAAAGAAATGCAGATTTCAGTTAATGAAGCTCTTAATGCAAAACGATACTCAGCTGGAGCTTCTTGGGTATTTGACAATTTGATTGCAGATACTCCTCTTTCTAAAGCTCTTAATAGAACCTTTGGTGCTTACAATGTTAATAAGAAAATATTATCTCTAACATATTTCTTAAATATCTCTGAAAGTAATGCTATGTTAAGGTATGAACCTTTTGCAAATAGGTATAGACTTCCATGGCAAAAACCTCTTACTAGTTCTGCAATTACTAGAATATTTCAAAGAATTACACCTGAAAAAATCGATAAATTCATTTCCATTCTAAATGAATTAACAATGGAAAGAGACAGCAATGACTATTCTTGCAAATATTGGGCATTAGATTCTACTTCGATTTCAACCTATTCACAAAAACTTGCAAAATCTGCGTTTGGATACAATAAAGATGGCGATGATACTCCTCAAATAAATGTCTTAATGGTTGTTAATCAAAAAACTGGTGAACCTGTATACTACAGAACATATAACGGCAATATTCCAGACATTAGTACTATTAAAAACATGTTACAAGAGAAAGCTCGAATAAATCTAAATTCAAACGCCGTTTTTGTTACAGATAAAGGTTATTCAAGTATTTCTAATATACATAGGTTTTATCAAAATAAAACATCTTTTCTAATGAATCTAAGAACAAGTTTTTCTATGTGCAGAAATATAATAGAATCTGTTCAAACAGAACTTTATGATCCAATTTCTTATAATGAAGACATAGATTGTCATGTTACTACAACAGAATTTAAATGGAGCTATCCTGTAAACTTTAAAACTAATTGCAAAAAGAGAAATCCCAGAGAAAAAGAACCAATTTTCGTTCATATTTATTATGATAAAAAAATTTACAACAATCACGAGCAAACAATTACATCCAATATCGCTAAAGTTGTTAAACTTCTACGACAAGGGAAAGAGCTACCTACTGCTTTAGAACAAATTAAAGAGAAGTTTATTATTTGCTCTAAAGATAAAGGAACTGGTTTAACAACATATCAAACCAATAGAATAAACCTTTCTAAATATTTACAAATGAAAGGTATTAGAATACTTATCAGTAATGAAGTTAAAGATCCTATTGAAGCATACAAAGCTTATTATGACAGAAATGAAGTAGAGTATGCGTTCAATCTTTATAAACAACGTCTGGGTTGCAACAGATTCAGAGTAAGTTCAAATACAGCTCTTGAAGGGAAGTCTTTTGTCCAATTTATAGCAACATCTATAGCTATTATGTTTAGAAAACGACTTAATAATGCTGTGAAAGAATGTAAAAATTTAAAACTTAATTACAGTAGTGAATCTGTTGTAATTGATAAACTAAATACAATAGAAATGACTCAATTTGCTTTTGGTAATTACTATTCTGAAGTTGTTGGTGGTCTTAAAGAACTTCTTAAAGCAATGAATATCCCTGAACCTAATGAAGAATTGGGCGCAGATGATTATGAAATTAATGAAGAAGATTTCGATGATGATATTGAAACTATTGAGGAATTATCTGCTTATCAATCACTAGACTAATACTAATAAAGCCCCTTATGGGGCTTTATATATACATATAATTACTATCCGCATAGATCAGTAAAAACACGCAAAATTTCGGGGTTTTATTTTTCTATATTTATTTAAATTTCAAATTCTTTCTTTATCTATTTTTAGGAACTTCAATAAATTTTAAGATACTATTTCTTTCTTCTATTATTTTTAATAAGTCAGGTCTAATACGTTCAACCCATAAAATAGTCGCTCCACAAATAGCTATTGGCATCATTAATATGTTTAAGAATGGAATTAAAAGTATTGCCCATGCTCCTATACCAAAGCTTAAAAGTAAGCATTTATGTTTAACAAGAGTTTGTCTTGTTTCTTTAAATGTTATTTTATTATTTTCGAAAGCATAGCTTGTGAAGTCGATGCTTAAACACCAAGAGTTTAAAAGAACCGCTAATATTTGTCCGAATAGTGGAATAAACATTAATATTAAACTAACTATCATAATTGGGATACGATAAATTAGTTTTTTACATTCAAGTAATATTGTTGGAGGGATTTCTTTTAAGGTGTCCTTAAAAGAAGAGTCTGTAAACTTTTCTTGTGTTAACTCTTCTTGAACATTCATAGCAAGGCTTGTAAAGAAAGGTGACCCAATAGTTAAAGCTATAGTTGTAAAGAAATATATTACTATTATGAAAAGTATTATATTAACAATCGGGATAACAATCCAGCTAAGCCAGCTTAAGTATTCATGGATATGGTTGTTAAAAACATCATTGAGATATGCTGTTGTTGAACCAAATAAAAAATATAATCCAATTGTATAAACAATGATATTTATAAAAAAAGGTAAAATCAAATATCTTTTGTTTCCTTTTTTAAAACATAGCTTTGCACCTTTAAGAATATATAAAAATCCACTTATATGCATTGTTGATTTGATGTTTGTAACCATTTACACCTCGTGTTTTATAGATATTAAGGCAAATTATTAGTCTAAAGTCTAAAAATTAAAACTTTTGTTTTATTTATTAGTCAATATTATATAGAATATGCAAATAAAATACTAAAATAAGTATTAATAAACCAAAATTGTTTTATTGAAAACTAGTCTTCTAAATCGATATTTATATTTAGTATTAGAGTTTTGTTAGGACTTTAAAATTATAATCATAATTAGTATATATACATTATAAATTTACGGGGTTAGAGTGATGTTCTCTTCTCAAATATTGTTGGTTTTAATATGTACAATCGCGATCATACTATTTTTATGGTATGGTTTTTCTTATAAAGTAAAAAATGAAAAAATAGAAAGGGATCAAGTTAGGGAAATGAATGCAATGAGAATGGAACCAACAACAAAGTTTGCTAAGGATGGTGAACAAGTTACTATTGTTGAAAAGGAAGAATGTGTTGCTACTTTAAATTTCAATAAACTTGATGATGAAGATGAAATTTTAAGTACATCTGATAATGAAAGTATTGAGCAACAAGAAAATGAACAGGTTTCAAAATGTTCGTTTTTATCAATTATTAGAGAGACTATTGACAGAATTAAAGCAATCTTTTTAAAGAGTAATGAAGAAGAAGATCAAATCAAGCCTGATGGTTATTATCAAATTAACGTAGTTAAAAAAGATGAATCAGAGTTTTTAGCTTCAGATGTTAGAGAATTATGTGAAAAATGTAATTTAAAACGCGGTGCACACGATTTATTTTATCATTATGATCCTGCTAATAACGAGACTTTTAGAATCTGTGGCGGTAATGAACCGTATGGATTCTCTGATGAAAATCCAGAAGATGTTTCATATTCTGCTATATGTTTAGTTATGGTATTGCCTGAAAAAGGTTTGGCTGAAAATGCTTATTTAGATATGGCTCAGTTTGCTTACATTTTATCTAAAGAATTAGATGGTGAAATGGTTGATAAGAGACGTATTCCATATACAGAAGAAAGAATATTATTAGATCGTAAAGTTTTAATTGCGTACGATAAGAGCAATTAAAATATCAGGATTTTACATTTTAAATAATATAAGGCTCTTAAATGAGCCTTTTTTGTGAATTAAAGATATGAAAAGCAAAGAAGAATTAAAATTAAGAGTAGAAGAATTATCAAAGCTATTACATCGATACAGATACGAATATTACACTCTAGATGATGCAACGGTTCCTGACGCTGAATATGATAGACTTTTTAGAGAATTAGAAGCTATTGAAAAAGAGTATCCTGAGCTTATAGATAAAAACTCCCCAACTCAAAAGGTAGGTGGAGATATATTAGACGATTTTGATACTGTTACTCATAAGATACCAATGCTTTCATTAGACAATGTGTTTAATTCACAACAACTACTAGACTTTGTTAAAAGAGTTAGTGATGGTTTAGGTATAGATGAGAAATCAATAGAGTTTTGTGCAGAACCAAAACTTGACGGTTTAGCTGTTTCTATCATTTATAAGGATGGCGTTTTTGAAATGGCGGCAACTAGGGGTGACGGAAAAGTTGGTGAAGATGTTTCAGCTCAGGTAAAAACTATTTCGAATGTCCCGTTAGTTCTTCATGGAGATAATATTCCAAGTTATTTAGAAGTCAGAGGTGAGTGTTTTATACCTCACAGTGCTTTTAATGAATTAAATGAAAAAGCTAAACTTGATAAGAAGCAAAAGGTTTTTGCAAATCCAAGAAATGCTGCAGCAGGCAGCTTGAGGCAAAAAAATCCTAAGATTACAGCTCAAAGAAAACTTTCGTTTAATTGTTATTTTGTTGCTCAATGCGAAGGTGTTGAATTAAGTGATAATCATTCAGAACGATTAGATTTTGTTAAACAATTAGGGATACCTGTCAATAAAGAAATAAGATGTGGAAATGGATATGATTTTTTACAGTCATACCATGATTCAATTTTAAGTAGAAGAGACTCCTTAGAATATGATATTGATGGAGTTGTTTACAAAGTTAACAGTATTGTTAAACAAGAAAAGCTTGGTTATGTTACTAGAGCTCCAAAGTTTTCTATCGCACATAAGTTCCCTGCTCAAGAAGAAATTACTAAGCTTTTAGCTGTAGATTTTCAGGTTGGAAGAACAGGTGTAGTTACACCTGTTGCAAGAGTTGAACCAGTAAGAGTAGCAGGTGTTACTATTAGTAATGTTACCTTACATAATGCTGATGAAATCGAACGTTTAGGGGTAAAACTTGGAGACTATGTGTCTGTGCGTAGAGCCGGTGATGTTATACCTCAAATTGTAAATGTAGTAGAAGAAAAGAGAGATGGAAACGAAACAGATATCGTTTTCCCAAGCGTATGCCCAATATGTGGTGCTATGTTAAATAGAGTAGAGGAAGAAGCTATTATTCGTTGCACCGGTGGTTTGTTTTGTTACGCTCAATTAAAGGAATCTTTGATTCACTTTGTATCAAGAGATGCAATGAATATTGAAGGATTGGGTGATAGCTATGTAGAGGCAATGCTTTCAAGTGGAAAAATTAAGAAACTTAATGACTTGTATCATTTAAGTGTTAATGATATTGCAACTACATCTATTACTAGAAAACTTGATGAAAAGGAAGTCGATCAAATATTTGAAGGGTTGAAGAGCTCAAAGAGGTTAACTTTAGCTAATTTCTTAAAGGGATTAGATTTGCCAAAGATCGGCCCAAAGAAGGCTGATAGTATAGCTGCAATTTTCGGGGATTTAGGGTCCTTTATGGATGTATCCTTAGAAAATTTAAGAAACATCAAGGAAACAACTTCTTGTGCGATAGAATTGTATTCAGTATTAAATGATCCATTAAATAGAGCATGTATCCGTGATTTGTTTGAAAAAGAAATTAACGGAGGGAAAGGATTTGTTATTGAATCAATTGAGGAAGATATATTTTCTTTAAATGTTAATAATTCATTTAAAAAGCATGATAATGAATCTTTGAATGCAGAACCAACAGTTCATACCTTAAAGTTGTTTAATGGGAAGCAAGAGGATTTTATTGAAGTTTTCAATACAAAAACAAAAAATGCATTCAATAAGATTCAGGGGGTTGGAGGAGAAAACCGTTTAAGAAGTATTGTTATTTCAAATTCAGTATATAGGTTAAATGATTTATATAGAATCAATGTAGAACAATTAAAAGTAACTTCTTTAACAGAGGAAATTGGAGAAGTTATTGCTAAGAAGATTTTTGCAAAAATTGAAGAATCTAAGTTTATTGATTTTAATAAGTTTATTTATGCACTTGGTATTAGAGAGGTTGGTGTATCTACAGCTCTTTCGTTAGCTCGAGTATTTGGGGATATGGAGCATTTTAGGAAAACAACTGAAGATGAACTTTTAGAAATTAATGATATAGGTGAAAAGAGTGCAAAGTTTATAATTTCCTTCTTAAATGAGAAGCATAACCAAGAAGTATTAGATGATTTGTTTACATCTGTTGAGAATGGAGGATGTGGATTACAACTAAAATCAATAAAACAAAGTGAAGAAGAATTAGCGTTAATTTCATCTAATCAATTTTTTGGAAAGACCGTGGTTATTACGGGCACCTTATCTATGCCTAGAAATGATGTAAAAACAATGCTGTTAAACGTTGGAGCTAAGGTTAGTGGTTCAGTTTCTGCTAAGACTGATTACTTAATAGTAGGGGAAAATGCAGGTTCCAAGCTTTCAAAGGCAAATGAACTTGGTATAAGTATTATTACTGAAGATGAACTTATACAACTTATTAAAGTAAAATAACAACGAACTTAAAGCTTGTTAGAAGGATAAGTAATAAAATCTGTTCAGAAAATAAGTAAATAGAGCTATTTTTAGATAAATGCTCTATTTCTTATTTTTGTTAGAAGAATTTTGTTGGTTGTTTCTATTCTTGTTTTTGTTGTTATTCTTTTTATTAGAAGAATTCTTTGTTTTGTTTGAAGTTTTAGATTTATTTGCTGACTTTTGGGAGTTCTTCTTCTTTTTAGCTTTAGGAGGAGATGGTATTTTGTTTGCCGCGTTTAAAGGAACTAATACAGTATCTACTAGCTTTGTAGAATAGTTCGGAGATCTAAAACCTGGGTTTAGAGCTTCAATTGTTTTTAATGGAACTCCTGTGTATTTAGCTATATAGTTAGTTGTAACCCTATCTCTAAGTTTTACTTTTTTAAAATAAGGCTTGTAAGGTATATCAGGGTAGGTAACTCCATATTTTTTGGAGTTTTTTAATATCTCTGAAAAAGCATATAGTCTTTCTACATAAATCAAACCATTTTTATGTATTGGTATAGACCATAAATCTGTTGGTAATCCTTTTTCTTTATTTTTCTTTTGAGCTGCTCTTACGTTAGTTTCGCCCATGTTGTATGCAGCGATAGCTAAGTCCCAATCATTAAATCTTCTATATAAGTATGCAAAGTATGATAAGGCAGCGTTTGTTGACTTAACAATATCCTTACGCATATCATATGACCAGTCTTGTTTTAAGTGAAGATATTTTGCTGTTGAAGGAATGATTTGCCATAGACCAACTGCTTTTGCGTATGAAGTTGCATTTGGGTTAAATCCACTCTCAACTAACGGTATAAGAGCTAATTCCATAGGCATATTACGTTTTTTTATTTCATTTACAATGTAATAGGCGTACATGTTGCCATTTTCAAGCAATTTATGGAAATCTCGCTTAAACTCTAATGCTTGTAACCATTCTTTTGTTTTATATTTATGGTCTTTGGTATTAAAGGTCATGCCTTTTTTTACTATATCCCATAGTAATGGAAGTTTTCTTCTAGATGAGTTCTTGGATAAGATCTCATCATAGCCATCTATTAAGGTATTTACGTATTGATTGATTTCTTTTTGTTGTTCTTTAGTTGTTTTGTGCTCGTTTACTTTAGGTTGTGATGAAGCTACACGAGAAATGGCAATGTTTGGTTTTGGAATTTTTGGGTTTAGAGATTTTTCATCATGAATTTCTTTATCACCAATAATAGGTGAATCCTCAATAATGACAACTTCTATTTTTGGCTCATTTGCTATTTTGTTTTCGTCTTTTTGTTTATCCTTATCCACGTTAAATAAACTAGTTATATTACAACCAGTTAAAGTGAATAATATACATAATGCTAAGGCAATGAAGGACTTTTTATTAATTGTATCCAACATCATTATCGATTCCTTGCGCTGCTGCATTTCTTGCTAATAGATCACAGCGTTCGTTTTCTGTGTGTCCTTCATGTCCTTTTACCCATACCCAAGTAACTTTGTGAGATGAGTTTAATCGATCTAATTCTATCCATAGATCCTTATTAACAACATGAGAAGGCCAGTTTTTTGATTTCCAATTAAATATCCATTTAGTGATACCATCGATAACATACTTACTATCGGTTGTTAATACAACTTCGCAAGGTTCCTTAAGGGCTTGTAATGCAACTATAGCCCCCATTAGTTCCATTCGGTTGTTTGTGGTTTTTACAAATCCATGGCTTAATTCTTTTTCGACACCTTTGTATCTCAAAATTACGCCATAACCACCACGCCCCGGATTGCCAAGGCACGAGCCATCACTAAATATTTCAACTTTTTTCATTAAAAATGTTTCTTTTATTTTTAAATTACTTAAATATCTACTTAATTATAAAGTGTAAGATTTGAAAAGGTCAATTTTACTCAAAGTATAAGGTTCTTTTTTTTTGAGTATTTCAGGTTTTTGTCCAAAATCGACGACTTTTTATACAAAATTAAAGAAGTATTTTATAAACATAGAGATTTTCGTTGTGTTAGAATAATAGACATTATGATTTTTAAAGTGAGTATGTGTTAAGTTCTATTAAAACTAGAGATTTGAAGAATAAATGGCAGAGATATATGTTCAGAAATGTAATAGACAAATTTGTCTAGATACAGAAACAACTGGTAAAGCTGATGATGGTACCCCTGGTGATCATAGAATCATTGAAATAGGTTGTGTTGAGTTAATTGATAGAAAATTAACTGGTAATAATTTACAGATTTATTTAAATCCAAATCGAAAAGTTGATGAAGAGGCTTTTCGTGTTCACGGATTGTCTAATGAGTATCTAGAACAATTTAACACCTTTCATGATGAATTTGAGAAGTTTTATAACTACATAAATGGTGCTGAGTTAATTATTCATAATGCTAAGTTCGACGTAGGTTTTATTAATCATGAATTTGCTTTAGATAATAGAAATTTAAAGCTTGAGAATATCTGTCAGATAACTGATAGTATTGATATAGCTAAAAAGAAATATCCAGGACAAAAGGTAAGCTTAGATGCATTATGTTCTAAGCTTAATATAGATGCTTCCGCGAGAACTGCTCACGGGGCTTTACTTGACTCTGAATTACTAGCAGAAGTATTTTTAGGCCTTACCGGGGGGCAAGAAGAGTTCTTATTTGATATGATGGATGGAGAAAAAGATAATGATACTTCTGTCCGTAATATAGAACGTAAGGATGTTGTAGGGGAAGGAAATTTCTCTGTTATATTACCAAGTGCAGCTGAAAAGGTCGAAAATTGTATTTACCTAATGGGATTATCAAATGAAAAAGGGTTAGAACATATAGGTTTTGGTGATGAATACAAAATCAAACCATTTGAAGGAGAAAAGAAAGTCTCAGAAGCAACGATATTAACCAACCTTAGAATGTATTTCGTTACAGAAGATGAGTATTCAGAATATCTTGATTATGTAGAAGATTCGCTATTTTATGAATTAGAAAACATGATTAAGTAATGTTTTTGTAGTTTTTGATAATTAACTATCAGTTATCGAATAGTTTAATAATTTAGAATAAAAAAATGAGGTTAAATCTAACCTCATTTTTATTTTATCTAATTCTTTGATTAACTAATTTGAATTAGTTAATGTTAACTTGTTCTTCACCGTCTTTAGCTTCAGCTATTGAACCGATAACCCAAGCTTTTTCACCAGCGTTATTTAAAATTTCAACAGCTTTTTGAGCGTCTGCTGCATCTAAAGCTACAACCATACCTACACCACAGTTGAAAGTACGATACATTTCGTGAGTGTCGATGTTGCCGTTCTTTTGTAACCATTGGAATACTTCTGGCCATTCCCAGCTTGAACTTTCACATACAGCCTTGGTTCCCTTAGGTAATACGCGAGGGATATTTTCCCAGAATCCACCACCAGTGATGTGCGCTAATGCGTGGATTTTGCACTCTTTCATTAAGCTTAGGATTGGTTTAACATAGATGCGAGTTGGAGTTAATAATGTGTCAATTAATGTTCTGCCATCACTCATCTTTTCATTAGGGTCAGCTTTAGAGAATTCTAAAACTTTTCTTACTAATGAGTAACCGTTAGAGTGAGGACCTGATGAAGCGATAGCAACTAATGTGTCTCCAACCTTAACCTTTGATCCATCGATTATTTCGTCTTCATCTACAACACCAACAGCAAAACCAGCTAAGTCGTAGTCAGGCACATGATACATGCCAGGCATTTCAGCAGTTTCTCCACCGATTAATGCACATCCAGCCATTTCACAGCCTTTACCAATACCTGTTACAACCTTTGTAGCATCTTCAACGTCTAACTTACCAGTAGCATAGTAATCTAAGAAGAATAGAGGTTCTGCACCTTGCACAATTAAGTCATTTACACTCATTGCAACAAGATCGATACCTACAGTATCATGCTTTTTAAAGTCGATAGCAAGACGTAGCTTTGTTCCTACACCATCAGTACCAGCAACTAAAATAGGCTTTTTATAATTAGTTGGGATACGGCATAAAGCACCAAATCCACCTAATCCGCCCATAACTTCTGGACGATTAGTTTTCTTAACAACACTCTTAATGTTATCAACTAAAGCGTTACCAGCATCGATATCTACACCTGCGTCTTTATAGCTTAACTTTTGCTTATCCATATATGGATTAACCTCTTACTCGATAAAATAAAAAACTAAGATGATTTATTTTAACAAATTTTAGCAATTTTTAATATAATTTTTTGTATATATCTCATTTTTGAATAAAAGTATTTTACTATCAAAGGTTTTTAAAAATATTTGATAAATGACATTATATTTGGAGTTTTTTCAATATATTTAGATATTTGTTAGGTATAATAATCTATACTAGATATTAGAGTTTAAGGCGTAACGCCTTGTTTTGTAAAAGCTAAAGTCATATTTTGTATTTTATGGATAGGGTTGTCCCGTTTAATGCTTATGAATAAATATAAAAAGAATTTTTGTCTTATTGCAAGTTTAGTTGCGTGTAATCTTTTAAATATAACAATTGCAGAAAATGAATATTTAAATGGTGCTTCTAATGAAGCTAATGTTATCAACTCTACTACTAATAATGATAAAGCTAGTAGTAATTCTATAAACAGCAGCTTAGCAGATTCTGTTGTTGATAATGTATCAATGGGAAATAGTGTAATATCTATTCAGGCACCAAATACAGGTTCTAACAGTTTAGCTGATAGTGATAATAATCCTAGTCATAATGAATTAACAAAAAAATTTGAATATGTAGTAGAGTTTGATGGCTTTTATGAACATGCTTATCAAAAGGCTTTTGAACAATTGATACATGATATAAGTAATGGTGGGACCAACCCAAGCTCTATTAATGTGTCAGCAGAAGATTATATTGCCGAAGAATCATTGACAGATGACGGTGATATGCTGATTGTTTTTGATAATTTAAAAGTTGATGTTTTGTTACGTTCAGGTTTAATCAATATTTGGAAGGGTTTAGAAGAACCAATTTTATTGTGGGGTATTAAATCTAATGTTATTTCAACTATTGATGAAGAGGGAATTATAAGAAATAGCGTTGATACAAGTTATTTATCTGATAATAATCCTTTTGTTGAGGTGCTTCATAACAAGACAAAGGAACAAAATATTAAAATTATTCTTCCTTTGATGGATCTTGATGATATCGGAGCGATAAAAATATCAGATATATCTATGTTTTCACAAGAGAGAGTAATCTCTGCATCTGTTCGTTATACTAATGGTTTAGTTCTTGTTGGTAATTTAACTCAAGTCGATGATGAAAACTATAAATTTGAATATAGACTTTTAAACGTTTCTAAGATGGAGACTGTGTATAACGGTGAACTCATTGGAGATTATGAATCTATAGCTACATCTTTTATTGAAAACTTAAAACAGTATTTAACAGATGCTCAATCAATTTTAAATGAAGTAAGTAAAGATATTCAAAATTCAGTAAATATCCAAGTTCAGGGTTATGAAAATTTAGAAGATTTAAATTTAGGATATGTTAGTGATAACAGTGCTAGAATTTTGGTTCGAAATGTTAAGACCTTTAGAGAAGTAAATGAAGTAAAACTTTGTTTACGTGATTTGGGGTATAGTGATGTATTAGATATTGATGTAAAGGGCAATGATGTAATCTTGGTTGTTACTAAAGATAATTTAAAGATAGCAGGAATTAAATTTACAGAGTATGATGCTTTTAAAAATACAATTAATGATTTTGTCTATATTTTTAATGATTTGCTTATTAAAAGTAAACAAAAATCTCAAATTATAAATGAAAGTAAGGATACTTTAATTAATACTGTTGATAATGAACAGAAGATTATAGATAATAGTAATGAACAATCTATATCTAATACAAATAATAAATAAGATTGACATAAAAATATAATTACGCAATATATAAAACCACATAATAAGTGTTAAATAGCATGCAATAAATTAGAGAGGATTAAATTTGGAAGAGGAGTTGTATCGTCAATTACTTTTAGGTATAACAAATGCTGGAATGGAGGATTTTAATTCGTTCTATGTATTTGACGGTAATAAATGTGCATTTGATTGCATTTCAAATCTTATTCTTTCAGACGATATTGAGCACCAAAATCAGTTTATTTATCTTTATGGTAATGAATATTGTGGTAAAAGTCATCTATTAAAAATAGCGTTCAGCGAAGCTCAAAAAAAGGATTATCCTGCAATTTATTTTGATTTATCTCAATATGTAGACATGGACCCTGGTACTATTTTAGAAGGGGTGGAGGATTTGAGTGTTATATGTATTGATAATGTAGATAAAATAAAAAATAGTTGGGAATGGCAAAGTGAATTATTTAGTCTATATAACAGATGGATGTCTAGACGTTCAGGTGCATTTATTGTTGCAGCTAACGATGTTGCTGACAATGTAGGTTTTTCAAAACCAGATTTAATAACAAGGTTACTAAGTGGGGTAACTTTAGAGTTAGAAGTAGTTCCATTAGATTTACTACCTGAACTTTTAGTAATGCGTGAAAAGTGGCGTGGTGGTGAATTAAACATAAAACAAGCTAAGACGTTAGTAAATAATTTTCCTAATATTGTAGATTGTTTAAAAGCTTTAGATGAACTTGATAACATGTGGATGGAAAAGAAAATCAAGTACAGTTTTAGAAGAAATGAAGGAAAATTTCAACCAAAAGCGTTTGATGAGTTCATAGCTCGTTTTAAAAATAAATTACAGAAGTAATAATCTTAAAGCTATAGTTATATTAATTATAAAACCAGCAAATTAAATAACTTGCTGGTTTTTTGTTGATGGAACTTTTGTTCTTGTACTTAATTTATCTTGTCGGCCATAAAGATAAGATTGTCTTAATTATTGCTGCTAATGGTAAAGCAAGAATAACCCCCCACATTCCCCAAATGCTTCCGAATATAGTAATAGAGATTAGGATTGCAAGAGAATTTAGGTTTAAGGCTCCTGAGAATAGCATTGGAGTAATTACGTAAGCATCAATTAATTGAATAATTGTGTATATCACTAGAAGCCATGCAAGGTCAGAAGATAGTCCGTATTGCATTAAACCAATAGCAATTAAAGGTACTGTAATTAAAATCATACCTACATATGGAATGATTACACTTAAACCAACACCGATACCTAATAATAGAGCATAGTTAACTCCAAATAGAGCAAAGGCGGCTCCGTTAATTAAGGAAATAATTACTACGTGAATACATTTACCATTGATGTATTGAGTTATTTGGTGGTTCACCTCACACCAGAAGGTGCTAACTTCAGTGTTACTTGAGAAGTATTTTCTAAAAATTTGTAAAAGGTTATCTTTATCCTTTAACATTAAAAATGAGAAAATAGGGACAATTAGCAAATAAACTAATACTGATAGTGTATTCATTAAAAGGGTAGGAATTTGAGTAGTAATGAGAGGAGATACTCTTTCCTTAACGTATTCAGAACAGCTAACTATTATGTGTGATACGTTTTCTTCAGAGAACACATTATGGTACGCTTCAGGAATGTTGTTTTTAAATGAATTTAGTGTTTCGCTTAACCATTTTTTGGTTTTATTGGATTTTTCTATAACAGTTTGTTTTCCTGGAGCAATTTCTTCAGTAGTACTTGAATTAAAATTTTGGTCTTCTGTTAAATTCTGTATAGTAGGATTATTTTCTATATTATTGTCACTTATTTGATTTGAAAGTGTTTGATTAGTTTTAGGCTCATATGTAATAGATGAATGAGTTGTTGAAAAAATAGCAATATCATGCATCTTTTTATCAATAGTGCTTGCATCTGTTAATTCATTTAAAGATGTTACTAGATTTGATGAGACCTTGTTTAACTGGTTTATAACAGGTGGTGTAACAATACATAATATTGCAACTATAGATACAATTACAGCAGAAATTAAAATTGCAGAAGCACTTAATCTGCTAGCCCCTTTTTTAACTAAATACGAAGTTGGACGATCTAGCATAAATGCGAGAACAAAAGCCGCTATTATTGGTCCAAAAATATTGCTGAAGTAATAAATTATGATGAATATTGTAATAAATTGAAGAATAAGAATTCCAGCAGCTTGTGATGATAAGTTATGGTGATACCATCTTTTAATAAATTCAAGCATTTTAAAACTCCCTATTTGTATTTTTTGTAAACTGTTATATATTGCTAGTATAATAAATTTGCAAATAATTATAAACTTATATAATTGTGTTGTGTTAGTTATGTGATTTTTTATGAAAGAAACTGTACACATAACTAAATAAATATAAAAATAAAGAGATTATGAGATTTAATAAATTTCTATTTTTTGTGTTACTAATGTTTGTTGACATAGTGTCACTAAAATCTAGTTATGCCTATGATGATACGGGATTAGGGGTATCAGGAAGTTCCGCTCTCAGTGTTGATACTGAAAGGGAGATTGGTACCTATTTTATGACAGCAGCAAGGTCGAGTCTTCCTATAATTTACGACCCTGTGCTTGAAAAGTATATTCAATCTTTAGGGACAAGACTCGTTCTTAGTGCAGAAGGAGTGAAGTATCCTTTTGAATTCTTTTTAGTTAAAGATAATTCTATTAATGCAGCAGCTTTCTTTGGTGGTAAGGTTATGGTTCATGCAGGACTAATTTCAGTGACTGATACTGAAAGTGAGTTAGCTTCTGTACTTGCCCATGAAATAACACATGTTACTCAACGACATTTAGCACGAGCTATTGAAGAGCGTCAGAAGAGTTTAATTTCAGGAGGTGCTCAATTATTAGGGGGGTTGATTTTATCTATAATTAATCCTGCAATGGGAGCTTTTGGTGTTACGTCAGCTTTAGGTGGTATACAACAATCTCAGGTTGATTACACTCGATCAAATGAATACGAAGCTGACAGAATTGGTATAGATGTTCTTTATAGAGCTGGTTTTAATCCAGATGGAATGGTATCAATGATGAGAAAACTTCAATCTAACTCCGATAAAATAAGCCCCGTTTTTGAGATGCTTTTAACTCATCCTATTAGTGCAAAGCGTGTTGCTGAATCATCAGATAGAGCTAGATTGTTTAAACCAAAAAAATACTATGAAAGCATAGATTATCAATTTGCAAAAGCCAGAATTAGAGTGAGATATACAGGAGCTAATCCTGAAAGCTTAGTAGCTGAGGCAAATGAAAAAATTAGAAAAAACAGTTCTGATTATGGAGCATATTATCAAAAGAGTCTTTCTTTACTTGCTTTAGGTAAACCAGCCCAAGCTCTAGAAAGCTTAAAGCAAATTGAAAAGAAATACCCTAGAAATCTGTTTGTAGTTGATACTATGTCGGATATTCTTATTGCACAGAAAAAAACAAATGAAGGTGTTGCTTATTTAAATAAACTAAAGAATGTATTGATTAGTGATGAGGTTGTTTTTTTAAATCTTGCTTCTATGTATATATCTTCAAAGAAGTATGATAAAGCAATAAAAATATTAAAAAGACTTAAGATTGATACTAAATATTTAGCAGCAGATGAAATGCTGTTAGATATATATAAGCAAACAAATAAGAAGTGTGAAGCTTATGTTTTAAATGCTGAGATATATGAATATAAAGGCAGATGGGTTCAAGCTCTTGATAGTACAAAAGAAGCTTTAAAGTATTGCTCAGAAAAGAATTTATTACTAAGAACTCAAGCTCAACAAGCAAGGATAGTGGAAAAACAAGAGTTTTATGATCGTTTATTAAAGAATTTATAGTTAGTTGATAGATTTAAAATTATCATAAATAAGACCTCAAGTTAAAATAGAGGTCTTATTTGTTTTATATTAGTGAAGTAACGAATAAAGTTTTCTTCTATATTTAGATTGAACATCTGGAGAAGGAGTAGTACTTACAATATCTAAATACGTTTTCTTTACAGTGCCGTCTAAAGCATTTAAATCTTTTGCTAAAATCTGATAAAGAATATTAAGAGCGTTTTCATGTTGATTTGATTGGCTTAAGGTAGTTGATAATTGGATAGCCGTTTCTAAATCATTTGGGTTTTGAGCGTATTTCTCTTCTAAAATTTTAGTTTCAGGATTATTTAAATTTTCTTCAGCAAGAGTGTATGCAGATAATACTATCTTATACTCTTGAGTTTGCTGATTAGCAGGACTGATCTTGTCTAAGGCATTCTTTGCTGCTGTTAAATTGTTAATTTTAACAGCTAGATTGATGTAATTTAATTGGTAATTAAAGTTATTTTCATCTTTTTGATAAGCAATGGAAATTGCCTCAAAAGCTTCCTGGTTTTTACCTTCTGCGATAAGAGAGTTTACTTGAGATAATATTTTATCTTCTTCTGTTGGAAGGAAATCTTGTAAAGCTTCAGCTAGTTTGTCTGTCATCTGTAATTGTTGACTGTTTAGGATGACAACAGGTTGTCCTTTTTGAAAGATACACATTGCTGGAGCGGTATCGATGCCTAATTGACCGCATATAGATTGAATAATTGGGTTACGTACATCTCCTTTTGCTAATACGACTTGTGTTGCTTCTGCTGTAACTAAATTTTCTAATGTTGCTGTTACTTGTGGTAATAAGTCATTTGTTGCATCGTATACATAAAAGAATACATTTTTTTCAGCTGAATTTGTTACTAATTCTTGTTGTATATTGCTCTCATTTACATCAATAATCATTATTATTTTCCTTTGTATATTGTTAACAACTTCATTGCTTTTATGATAGTTGATAATTTAGTATTTTCTTGTGTGGAACCTAAGTCGTTATACACGCTAGTGTTTCCGTATTGGTCAAATATAGTGGTTTGGTCTTTCGTGATAATGTAGAAAGTTCTATTGTTACCTGTTAATACCCATGTTCTATTGGTTGTATCATCATAGATGTTTGCCCCTGTAGAGTAATCAATATATTCATTATTGATGCCTAAAACCTCTTTGCCTAAGGTTGGAACAATGTCCTGCATAGAGGTTAGAGATGTATGAATATTAGGTGTTAAATTATTTGGCCATTTAATGATTAAAGGCATATGATAGTTCTTTCTAGAGTAGAAGTCGGCTTCATTTTTAGATGAGTAGTTTTCGTTATGTCCTTTTAAGGATGTGATTATAACTACGGTATTGTTAATATTGTTTATGTTTTCTAAAAATTCGTTAATAATGGTGTCGATATGAGAAAAAGCCTGGTTTTTAGATATATTATCATCTATTGTATTAAGTGATATATAAGTCATCAATGGATTTGAAGTCTTTTCATTTATAGACTTTAGAGCATCCTTAAGTGTTAATTCGTTAGAGTTGAAGATCTTTAATCTCTTTAATCTAACATCAAAAGGATTATCTTCTTTTAGTTTTAGGATATCAGAGTTTTTGGTTATAAAGAATCTGATCTTGTATTCCTGTTCCTTTAATTCACTTATGAGTACAGACGGTGTTTTTAATGATTTAACAATATTCATATACTGTCCAGGTATGCCATATAACAACTCAAATAGGTTATAGATAGAGTTGTTTGTTCCAATATAGTGATTAATATATTGGT
Organism: Ruminobacter sp.; assembly: GCA_036311285.1. Lineage (GTDB taxonomy): Bacteria > Pseudomonadota > Gammaproteobacteria > Enterobacterales > Succinivibrionaceae > JAXJQF01. Next base: position 18,258 of record JAXJQF010000015.1, read on the forward strand.
CATTCTTTTTAGCAAATTGATGTAGTAATGGAGTATTGTTTTCTGTTAAATCAGAGAAAGTTAATTCATTTACATTAATAATTAAAATATTGCTCGGGTTTTCCTTAGGAGTAGCAGATATGTTATAAGTTGGGTACTTAAAATTAACACTTATCTTGCTTGTTTTTTTGTCGGGGTTAAAAAGTTTGTTTGCGTTACTCCAACCATGGCTTGTTAAGAACGTGCTTGCAGTAGTAGGGTAGTATGCGGGGAAGATTGTTTTTTGTGAAGTGATTGGACCGTACTGGTAAAAATCTGCCCAAATACTTGTAAGGTGAGTAACAAAGAAACAAACAATGAATGTAATGTTTGAGTATTTTACAAATTTTGTTGTCTTTTTTGTTTGTATATACTTAGTTGCAAGCTTAGAGAATGTGTATTGGAAAAATATGATGATTGGTGTTGCAACATATAAGTAATTAAAGTTAATATCTGTTGAAAAACCATCTTGTTCAACGAATAAATCAATAATACCAACATTTAAATGAATCCCTATAGACATATATAGTTTGATATCAATCAACAGTAATATGTATAGAAAAGTGGCAATTATTCCTGCTAGAAACTTGTATATTTTTAATGAACCAATAAATGTAAGAGGAAATAAAAATATTAGGTAAACTATAAAAACTACGCAGCTAAAATGACCAATTAAAGCTATTTTATTATATAAAGAACTTATAAATGTTGATGATGCAGGAGTTAGGTAGATGTAAGCTATACCAACTAAAAGAGTTAAAAAGATGTTTAAGAAGGCAAAATGGTTAGCCCATCTGTTTATAATAGCGACTCTGTCTTTATATGAAAAGTATTTAGAAACGTTTATTTGATTCATTGGTCAGTTTCTCTTTAAAAATGTCTATCTATATTATTATGATTTTACTATTATTTAAGATAATAGTTTACATATTACAATAATTGTACAAATTATAGTTTATATTGAGGTTTCTATAAATAGAAAATTATAGGGTGAGTCAAAACAGTAGCAAAAAAGATTTTATAACTTCTTTTTGTTGTTGAAAATTATTAAATCGGTGAGAGTAGAATTTTTTAATTTAATTACATTGAAAATGATTAAGAGTAATATAAAAATGCTTTTAGAATTAAATTAAAATCTAAAATATTTAATAAAAGAAGTTAAGTTTATTGTTTTTAATTCAGAAAATAAATCTTAGTGTATTGTATGGGCAGATTTATTTGTTTGCTAAATAATCAAAAAACAGTTAATTAAAATAAAAACTTGATTGAGAATCATTTCATGTGTAAACTCATTTAAGAAAATTATGAAAATGAGATATAGACTAAAAAAATGATTATATTTTATTTTTTGTTTTTGTAATTTAAATTAAATAATAATACTATTATTGAAAGTTTTGATTAAGTTAATTTTTGATTTTATAACCAAAACGAAACTTAGTTTATGATAATAATTTAAAAGGATTACGACTAATGAAAAAGACAATTTTAGCAACAGTAGTTGGTTTAGCAGCATTTGGATTATCTTCAGTAGCTTCTGCAGCGATTGAAGAAGGTCAGTTAACAATTTGGGTTAATGGCGACAAGGCTTATGATGGTATCGCAAAAGTAGGTAAGAAGTTTGAATCTGTAACAGGTGTTAAGGTTACAGTTGCTCACCCTGACCAAGTAGAAGTTAAGTTCCAACAAACTGCAGCTACAGGTAATGGTCCGGATATTTTCATGTGGGCGCACGACCGTTTTGGTGAATGGGTTAAGGCAGGTTTATTAACTCCTATCGAACCAACAAATGAAGTTAAGAGTGCATTCCAAGACGTTGCTTGGTCAGCAATGGAAGTTGATGGAAAGTACTATGGTTACCCAGTATCAATCGAAGCAATCGCATTAATTTGTAACACTGATATCGTGAAAGAAGCTCCAAAGAGCTTTGAAGAAATGATTGCTTTAGACGACAAGTTAAAGGCAGAAGGTAAGCGTGCTATCATGTGGGATTACCTAAATGGTTTCTTCTCATACCCAATTATCTCTGCTAACGGTGGTTATGTATTTAAGAAGACTCCTAACGGTTATGACGTTAAGGATACAGGTGTTAACAACGAAGGTGCTAGATTAGGTATTACTTTCTTAAAGAACTTCGTGAAAGATGGTCACATGGAAAAGGGTGTTGACTACGGTGTTATGGAATCTAACTTCGTTCAAGGTAAAGTTGCATGTATTATCAACGGTCCATGGTCATGGGGTCAATATGATAACAAGGGTATGAACATTTCTTTAAATGCTATCCCTTCATTAGCAGGTGGTACAGCTAAGCCATTCGTGGGTGTTCAAGGTATGACAATTAACGTTGCATCACCTAATAAGGATTTAGCTAAGGAATTCTTAGAAAAATACTTATTAACAGATGAAGGTTTACAAGAAATGAATAATGATAAGCCATTAGGTGCTGTAGGTCTTAAGTCATTCCAAGCTAAGTTAGAAGCAGATCCTAAGTTAGGTAAACGTATTGCTGTAACTATGGCTAACGCTAAGGTTGGTGACCCAATGCCATCAGTTCCTGAAATGAACCGTTTCTGGTCATCATTCCAAACTGCGTTAAAGAACGCTACAACTGGTCGTCAATCAGTTGAAGACGCATTAAGCACAGCTCAACGTCGTATCGTTCAATAATATAAATTGTAAAAGGACTTCTCTGTATAGGGGAGTCCTTATGAAATTTATTAGAACTAAAAGCTTTAATACCAGTCTAACGTATTAAAGTTTTTATTTGTAATAAAATTCTTTTATTACAAAATTACAAGCATAATTTGAATAGGAATATAAAAGGTTAAAGCATGGAATCTAATAAGAAAGAGGTATCTCCAAGCATGGTTGTCACAAAAGGGTTAATCTCTGCTGTTGTGGCAGCATTTGCTGTTTGGATGGTAACTTCAATGTTTATGCATGGCCAGCTAGCTTTTGCAATTCTATTTACAATAGTTATTGCAGCAGGTTTAGCTGTATCGTGGTTTAAGGGCTTGTATCCACATCGTTATATTTTCCCTGGCGTTGCGGGTATGGTTATTTTTATTATCTTCCCTCTTGTATATACTATATACATTTCTTTCACAAACTATTCTGCAAAGAATTTGTTTACATTAGAAAGAACTGAACAGTATCATTTGGGTAAGACTTATAGTGTTCCTGGTGGTTCGTATAAGTTTGACTTAATGAAGAGACAAGATAATTACATCGTTGTTTTAAAGAAGGTTGCAGCTCCTGGTAGTGAAGAATCTGACAAGATTTTTGCAACATCTCCTTTAAAATTATTAAACAAGCAAGAGATGTTAAATCCTGCTAATAGAGAACGTGCTGAAAAGCAGGTTATTTATGTACAAGCTGTTGATGGCGTAAGCGATCAATCATGTGGTATTAAGTGCAAGATTCAATATCGTGATTACTTGAAGAGTATTAAGATCAAGTTAGACTCTTATGAATTATCTATGGCTGACTTAAATCACTTCAGCGCTGTTAAGCCAAGATTTAAGAAAGAAAACCAAAAGATCTTAGGTAATGGTTCTATTTACTCTGCTCCATATTTATTATTAGACCAAGAAAAAGGTTTATTATTTGGTCCAGATATGGAATCAGGTTATTATCGTTATATTGACGATAAGACTGGTGATTTTATTGGTGAAAACATCACTCCAGGCTTTAGAGTTGGCGTAGGATTCTATCACTTCAAGAGAATTGTAACAGACCCTAACATTTCTGAACCATTTGTAAAGATCTTTATTTGGACAGTAATGTTTGCTGCTGGTACAGTATTCATCACATTAGCTATTGGTATGGTATTAGCATGCTTAGCACAATGGGAATTCTTAAAGGGTAGAGGTGTGTACCGTATGATTTTAATTTTACCATACGCTGTACCATCATTTATTTCTATCCTTGTATTTAAAGGTTTGTTTAATGAAAACTTTGGTGAAATTAATAGAATTTTAGATTTCTTCTTTGGCATTAAACCAGACTGGTATGGTCAAGCTAACTTAGCGCGTTCAATGTTATTAATTGTTAATGCATGGTTAGGTTATCCATATATGATGATCTTATGTATGGGTCTATTAAAGTCTATCCCTGAAGATTTATATGAAGCTTCAGCTATGGATGGAGCTGGTCCTTTACAAAACTTCTTTAAGATTACATTACCATTGTTAATGAAGCCATTAACACCGTTATTAATTGCATCATTTGCGTTCAACTTTAATAACTTCGTGTTAATCATGTTATTAACAAACGGTGGTCCAGACTTCTTACCGGATCCAGGCAGCACAACAGCATCTATGGCTGGTGCTACAGACTTACTTGTATCTTATACATATCGTCTAGCGTTCGAAGGTGGTGCTGGTGGTAATGATTACGGTCTTGCTTCTGCGATTGCTACAGCTATCTTTATCTTAGTTGGTGCATTGTCAGTAATTAACTTAAGACTATCTAAGATGGCAGCAAAGGATTAATACAAATGGCTATAGTTCAACCAAAATCGATTAAATATCGTATTATTGCAACTCATGTTGTAATGTGTTTATTCCTATTACTTATCTTATTACCTTTATTCATGGTAGTGATGATCTCTTTCCGTGAAGGTAACTTCGCTACAAACGTAGCAGATAGTATTTGGGGTTTATTCTTCCCTCCATTGGACAGTTTAACTTTGGACCACTGGAAGTTGGCATTAAATATTTCATATATTGATCAAGAATCAGGTAAAGAAGTATTGCCTCCATTCCCTGTATTAAAATGGTTATGGAACTCAATTTATATTTCTTTACTTACATCATTCTTTATCGTGTTATTATCTACTACAAGTGCTTACGCTTTCGCGCGTTTGAACTTTGCAGGTAAGAATGTGATCTTGAACTGTATGTTAATTTTCCAAATGTTCCCTGCAGTGTTAGCGTTAGTTGCTATTTATGCATTGTTTGAAAACATTGGTAACTACTTACCGTTCTTAGGTCTTGATACACATGGTGGTTTGATTCTTTCATACATGGGTGGTATCGCTCTTCACGTATGGACTATCAAGGGTTACTTTGAAACTATTGATGCTTCATTAGAAGAAGCTGCTGCTATCGATGGTGCAACTCCATGGCAAGCATTCAGATTAGTATTATTACCATTATCTGTGCCAATCTTAGCTGTTGTGTTTATATTATCATTCATTGGTACTATTACAGAAGTTCCAGTAGCAAGTATCTTATTAACAGATGTTGATGGTTATACACTTGCTGTAGGTTCACAACAGTACTTAGCATCTCAAAATAAATTATGGGGTGATTTCGCGGCTGCTGCTGTAATGTCAGGTTTACCTATTACAATTGTGTTCTTATTAGCACAACGTTGGTTAGTAGGTGGCTTAACAGCTGGTGGTGTTAAGGGTTAATTGTTAATTATGCGGTTCTAACGATATGGTTTAGAACCGTATGTAAAAGATTTAGAAATATTGGAGCTATTAAATGGCTGAAGTTACACTAACAAATGTCTTAAAGAATTATAATCAGGCATTATTAAAAGATACTTTACGTAATATCAATTTAGATATTAAAGATGGTGAATTTATCGTATTCGTAGGTCCATCTGGTTGTGGTAAATCAACATTATTAAGAATGATCGCTGGTCTAGAAGATATCACTGAAGGCGAATTAAAGATCAACGGTACAAAAATGAACGACATCCCTCCTGTAGATAGAGGCGTAGGTATGGTGTTCCAATCTTATGCGTTATATCCACACATGAACGTTCGTGACAACATGGCTTTTGGTTTAAAATTAAAGCGCATGGATAAAGATACTATTGAAAAGCGTGTTAACCATGCTTCTCAAATCTTAGGTTTAGATGCATTAATGGATCGTAAGCCAAAGGCTTTATCAGGTGGTCAACGTCAACGTGTTGCGATTGGCCGTTCAATTGTACAACAACCAGAAGTATTCTTATTTGACGAACCTTTATCAAACCTTGATGCTGCGTTACGTGTTAAGATGAGAATCGAAATTGCTAAGTTACATAAGGAATTAAATTCTACAATTATTTATGTAACACACGACCAGGTTGAAGCGATGACTTTAGCTGACAGAATCGTAGTATTAAGTCCGTTAAAAGAATCAGCTGAAACTAACTTAGAACAATTTGGTTCTCCATTAGAGTTATACCATAACCCAACTAATAAGTTCGTAGCAGGTTTCATCGGCTCTCCTAAGATGAATTTCTTAAAGGGTCAATTAATTGAAATTGGTGAAGAACGTTGTCGTGTTAAATTAACAACTGGTGATATTATCACTGCATGTGTTGATGCTCGTCGTGCAAGTATTGGTGATATGGTTGAATTAGGTATTCGTCCAGAACACTTAGTTCCTGTTGATCACGTTGATGCAGAAAGCCGTTTATCTGGTTTAGTTCAAGTAGCTGAACATTTAGGTGCAGAAAGTTTTGTATACATGGATGTAGATGGTGAAGACTTTACAGTTAAAGCTGCTTCAGAAATCCCAGTTGATACAGGCGATAAGTTAGATGTAGGTATTCCTGCTCAAGCTTGTTACTTATTCGACTCACAAGAAAAAGCATTCAAGAGAACTGCAAAGTACAACCGTACTTAATTCTAATTAGCTTGTAATTAGTTTTAGAAGCGATACCTGGGAGGGTATCGCTTTTTTTATTGACTATAATTTTAAATATATTCAATGGAAAGGTTTCTAATGCTTGTCTTACTATGAAGACTAGCGTTCTTGAACTTAAATATTAAATTTATAAAGTTTATAAAAAAAGAAAACCAGGCCTTAATGTAAGGACTGGCGTTATCAATGTTTAATAACCATAGGACTAATGAACGATGTATATTTTAAACAAAAAGTGTGACACATGTCAACAATATTATAAAAAAATTGTTTATTTTTTAATTATGAAGCATACGTCTCATTTTGAAAGAAGTTTCTTTTTGATATCTTTTTTAATATCAATTCCCGTCTTTAGAGTTTCTCACAATAATATTTAGTAAATTTTAAAATCATATTAAAAAATTTTCAAAAAATTTATATTCTTCTTCTCCTTTAAAATCAAAGCTCTCTCTTTAAAAATATTTATCTTTTTTAGAAAAAAG
>JAXJQF010000016.1:0-3725 GCA_036311285.1 Ruminobacter sp.
AGTCTAAACTTTAGATTATTTTTGTCCCTTTTTCAAATCTTATATCACGATCATTCCGTGAACAACCATAAAAATAATGTTATAAATGCTATTTATCGATTCTAAATAATACTAGTATTAAAGTTAAAATAACCAAATAAAACAATTTATAAGAAAACATTAGACTTTAGAATTAGTTAAAATTTAATAGATATAGAATTATAAGAAAACTCAAATATTTTACATTACTTCGGAATAAGGTTGACAGATACATTATCGAACAATAAGGCTTTATCATGTATATCTGTGGTTCTTGCCATAGATATACACGAAGAGCTTGTTTTATAGGTTAAATATGATTATGGCATTTGTTGATTTATAACACTTAATATTACTTGAATATCATATGAATCAATTGTTGCACTTAATACACTTTCTAAAACCGCTGGAACATTGTATAACCCAATAGCTCCACCTATACCAAGAGCAAACGCTGTTAAACTTTGTCTTGCAACTCCAGCGATAATGCCTACTAAAATCATAATGCCACAAATTATTCTACCTAAGATCCCTTGAATCCAACCTTTTAACGTTTCCCATACTTCATTGAATTCTGAACCACCTGTTCCAGCAAGAGCATCGTCAGCATACATTAGAAGCAGTGCACATAGTGAAAGCTTTATAAGTTGTTTGTTTCTTTTTAAAGTTCTTTTTATAACATTCTTAAAAGCTGATTTTAAATTAGTACTTGTTTTTGGAGCATAACTTGTATCTCTACAGCAATTGATACTATAAGATTTAAAAAAATATTTATTTGATAAGTTCTTCATTAGATTATTCATCATATTTCCTTATAAATTGATTTCAAAGATTTCTTATTTGTTTATGTTAGTTTATTTATTTGTCCTATTAAATAAAGGTGTAGTAACTTTATTATTGTTAAAATTTAAATGATTTTGGTTAGAGTAGGTTGCTGGATTAAAAGAAGGATTTTCATTTAGATAAAAACTACTAGTTACATTATTAGCATTTGTATGTTTATTAGCATTTAAATTATTTTGTTTATCTGATGAATTATCAAATTCATTTTTTATGTTTTCATTTTCGATTTCATCTGTAAGGCTATTAATTGAGAAGAGTTTGTCATTATAATAATCGTCATAAAGTTTATTATAGTTACTTTGTTCCAGACTATCCCCATCTAACATTTTTGAAGAATCTGAATATTGAGAGTAAAAATCTGAACTTAATTCTTCATTATTTTCGTTTTCGTCTAATTCATCTGAATAAACTACAACTTTGCTTCTATTATCATTATCTGAATTATTTAATAATCTATTATGTGTTCTAAATTCATCAGAAAATGTAGAATTTCTTGATGAATTTGCTTTAACAGGGATATCAAATATCACAACGTCATGCTTATGATGATATACGTTTGAGTTATCAACATAAGAATTAAAAGTAATTTGATACTTTTTTAAAGGTGGATGTTTCAAATTATCTTTTAAAAATAGTTGATTGTTATTTGATAAGTTTGAAATATCAACTTGTTCAATACTTTCAATTTGAGAAATTTTTTTGTTGATGTGTTTTTCAACTCTATTTATATTTTCCAATATATCATTTTGTACTAAAAGTTCGTTGTGCAATCTATAGGTTGAACTATCTGTATTTAAATATGAATAATTAAGTTCTTCTGCTTTACATTCTCCATTATTTTCATCAATGTTATTACATTGAATATCTTCAATCTTAGTCACTGTTTCAGGAGAAGAGTTATCGTAACTTAGTTCATAAGAACTATTATTAGTTTTAAATGATTCTGACAAAGATTTTTGAGTATCATTCTTAAAACTTTTCTTATTATCGTTAACTAATTCCTTACGGCTAAGATAAACATCTCTTGCACTCATACACTTTGTGCCTGTTGGAAGGCCTGAACAAGAATATTCTTCAGAGCCATATCCAAGATATGAGCACGCTGTACTAGTAGAAGCTAATAAAGATAATAAAAGAAATAAAGATGATCTATGAACTATTTTTGACTGTAACATGATGTATCTATAAGCGACCATTAAATTGTTCTTCCTATTATTGTTGTTAAATAAAGCTTTATTGTTAAATTGTTATAATTACTTAGCTCTTTAATTACGGGAAGATTTTACAGTATCAAAGATACAATCAAATATAGATTTTTTCTAAAATTTGGTAATTAAATTTTAATTTTTAAAATGTAGAAAATATGCAAAAAGAAAAAATAACTTTAGAAAATTTTAAGTAAATTGATTAAGCTGCAATAAAGAATGAACTTCTGTTATCAATCTTATTTAATTCATTTGTGTAAGACAAATAAGTAGCAGTGTACTTATTATTAGTGTTTATCACAAAATCATCCTTTGTTTTAGTGATATTACTACTTTCCTTAGTTGGTTGCTTTATTTCGTTTACAAAATTGGTATTCTTTACAGTAATACCTGCTTTACTCATATCATTAGCAACTTTGTTTGAATCGTTTGCAATTTGATTATTAGATGTGTTGTTAGAAACAACTTCGGTTTCCTTACTACGAGTTTCCTCTTTAGCTGTTTCAACCTTTGGTTCTTCTCTAGGTTCTGAGTTTTCTTCTAATCTTTCTTTATTCTCTTCAAGCTTTCTGTTATTGATTTCTTGTCTTGCAATCTGTTCAATTCTAGAAGCTTCAGCTGCAACTTTTCTGTCAGCAGAAGATGGTTCTGCAGGAGCTAAAGCTGCATTTTGAACAATTCTCATTTTTTCAATTGTCTTTTCAGCTGTAGATTCATTGCTTAAAGATATTGAAACCTCACCTTCAGTGATATATTGCTTTCCATCAGGACCTCTTTCATAAGTGTATGATGGAGAACCAGCGTATTGACCTCCAACTGATTTATGCTGATTTTCATGAATACGAACTTCATTATCTCGTTTCTTCATTTGATCAACAACTTTCTTTTCAGCGTCAGTCAATTCATTTTGTTTATTTTTAAGTTCAGATTCTTTTGACTTAGATGAGTCTTTAGAGTCTTGTGTAACTTTTGATTCTTCTGTATTAGAAGATTTATCGTTTAAAGCATCAGTAGGGCGTGTGGTATTTGTATTAGTAGTATTAGCTTTTCTTGTTTCTTCAGCGTTTGACGTATTTTCTTGTGTTACGTCATTTACTCTAGCTTCTGCATTACTTAGATTACGAATTCTATCCATCGCAATCGATTTCTTAGAGTAACTTGTTACTACCTTATTATCAGAATTTCCTTGTGTATTTAATAATACTTGATCCTTTGATTGAGATACTGCATTTGTTTTAACTTCATTTTGTACAGAAGCTTCATTATTTATATTGTTACTTGTATTTTGAGAACGAGCGTTCATATCAAGTGTTTTAGTAACACCTGAGTAGTTCTGCATATTTCTGTTGCTATTATTTAAAATATCAGTGCTTGTCATATTAATACAATTTAAACTAAATAAAGAAGGGGGTTTTAACAAATCCAATACACAAAAAAAAATCAAGGAAAACATCCCACTATATAATTTTATCAAATTTTGAGCAATTTTGCTTTTAAATTCGTCAAATTAATAAAAAAAAGACCATCCTATGTGGAGTGCACCCCATAAGTTGAACAAATAAAACTTATACATATTTTAAGGCAGAATTTCTTACTTCACTAGGAGTTCTGCCTTTTAATTTTTGCTGTATTCTATCATTATTATAATAATAGATATAT
>JAXJQF010000017.1:0-14894 GCA_036311285.1 Ruminobacter sp.
ATCCTGTCTTGATGAAACCAGCACAAGGATAGCTAGGTACATTAGATAATTTTTCAAAAGGGGCTTAACAAGGGTTTACACGGAATCGCGTTCACTCTCTAACTTTTAAAGTGCAATTAAGAGTTTTAAGAACATTTTTATTAATCTTTGTTCTATTAAGTTCTTTATTTATTTCTGCATATTCTGTTTATAACGCATTTTTACCACCTATTGTAAAAAATTATTCTTTTGAAGATAGAAGGCTTAATGGGATTGATAAGCCTTATCGTATTGTACAATTATCAGATATGCATATATGCAGCTCTGTAGATGTAGATATGGTTAAGAAGTTTGTTGATCTTACAAACACTCAGAATCCTGATTTAATTCTGATTACAGGTGATTTGATTGATGGAGATTATGAAAAGATCAAGGAACAAATAAGTCAATTAAAGAATCTTAAATCTAAAGACGGAATATTTTATGTTTATGGTAATCATGAGTATTATTCAAAGATTTATAACTGGGATAAAGTTTGGAAAGATTTAGGATTTGTTTTACTTGAAAATGATAATAAACGAATAAAGATTAATGATAATAATTCCATTGTTATTGCAGGGATTTCAGATCCTCAAGCTTTAAAAACAAAGATTAAACCTGAAGAAAAAGAAAAGATTTTAGCTCTTGATAATTATAAGATGTTAACAGATATTGATACTTATCATGGTGTTGATTTAGAGAAAGCATTAAACGGAATTAACTTAGATAACGAGTTAGTTGTAATGATGAGTCATAAACCTGCTGAATTTGAAGGTATTAGTAAATATAATGTTTTTCTAACACTAAGTGGGCATGCTCATGGTGGTATGTTACCTATTTTAAAAACGATAGTATCCTGGTTTAATAATTCATATGTAAGTGGTATTTATAAAAAGGGAACTGAGGAACAAACTCGCAACTTAATAGTAAGTAATGGTACATATTTATGGTCTGGTTTTTTTGCTCGAATCAACACACCTGGTGAAGTAGTGGTTATTGATATTAAAGGTAAATAATTTTGTTAAAAACAAATGGTTAGATAATAAAGGAACGAATAAATGGCAAAGGTTGTATCGTCGTTTGTATGCAATGAGTGTGGAGCGAAGTATTCTAAATGGGTTGGAAAATGCACTGATTGTGGTACATGGAATAGTGTAACAGAAGTTTTAGACCTTCCATCAAAAGGAGGTGTATCAACTAATCGAAGATTCCAAGGATTTGCAGGAAGTTTAACAACCGAGGTTTCTTGTTTATCATCGGTTTCGTTAGTAGAAGTCCCTCGTATTCATTCAGGTTTTCATGAATTTGATAGAGTGTTAGGAGGTGGAATCGTTGCAGGATCTGTAGTACTAATCGGTGGTAATCCAGGTGCTGGTAAATCGACATTATTGTTACAGATGGTGGCCTATTTATCTAATCATGATATTAAAGTTTTATATGTTACAGGTGAAGAATCTTTACAACAAGTAGCTCTTAGAGCAAAGAGATTAGAATTAGATTGCCCGAATGTACGCATTGTATCTGAAACATCGGTTGATAGAATAATGTTCCTTGCAGAAAAGGAGTCACCTCAGGTTATAATCATTGATTCTATTCAGGTTATGCACGTAGAAGGTATTACATCTGCTCCTGGTAGTGTTTCTCAGGTTAGAGAAGCTGCTGGATTATTAACTCAATTTGCAAAGAAAACCAACATTGCAACCTTTATGGTTGGGCATGTAACTAAGGAAGGGGCTTTAGCTGGTCCTAAGATTTTAGAACATTGTGTAGATTGTTCTATTTTATTAGAAGGAGATACTGACTCAAAGTATAGAACTTTGCGCTGTCAGAAGAATAGATTTGGGGCGGTTAATGAAATTGGGGTGTTTGGAATGATTGATAAAGGGATGCGAGAAGTTCGCAACCCTAGTGCAATATTCTTAAACAGAAGTAATGTTGATAGCGCTGGTTCAGTTGTAATGGTTATATGGGAAGGTTCTAGACCTTTACTTGTAGAATTGCAAGCTCTTGTTGATTCTAGTCAATATGGCGCCCCAAGACGTTTAGCTATTGGAACAGATTCAAATAGATTATCAATGTTATTAGCTGTTCTTCATAGACATGGTGGGGTGTCTATGGGGGATCAAGATGTGTTTATCAATGTTGTAGGTGGTGTTCGCGTTGAAGAAACAAGTTCAGACATGCCACTCGTAGCTGCATTGATATCAAGCTATTACAATAGATCAATTCCAAAGGATATGATTATATTTGGGGAAATTGGTTTGTCAGGTGAAATAAGACCAGTTACTTCTGGAACAGAAAGGATTCAAGAAGCAGCAAAGCATGGTTTTGTAAAAGCAATAGTGCCGATTGATAATGTTCCTAGAAAGAAGATTGAAGGGATGGAAGTTATTGGAATTAAAACAATTCAGGAGCTGATAGATAATTTATAGAATAGTAATAGGAATCAGTTTATTATTTTGTAGGTAATTTCAGAAAAACAAATAGCACCCAAAGGTGCTATTTTGTTATTTACTTTATATAGTTCAGAATGAGTTACTTTAATAATTCAGATAAATTTCTTTCGAATAACTCAGGGTCACCTATATTTAATTCAAATAAAGTCTTTAAGTGAGCCAAGCTTTCTACATCAATGCTTGTGCAGTAAACCCCAATTTTTTTATCTATAATACGAGCTACTTTTATTTTTAAGGTTGCAGTAACTTTATCTGAAATATGAATACTTACGTAACCTTCATCACCAACTTTGATGTTGTTATCATCATCAATTTGAAATAAAGCACTTTTAATTGATAGGTCAATAATTTTTATGTTGTAGCTTACATTGTCAAAACACGCTATACCTGGTGTTTCGAAATTAATTCTTGTAAATTTTCTTTTTTCTTCCATCGCCGAATACTCTTTTGTTATATTTGCAGAAGTTATAGAACGTATTGACAATAATGTAAAGCCTATTTACATAAAAATCTGTTATATGCCTTAATTTTTATCAATTAATTGTTCTTGACTAGCTGCTTTAGCTAATTTATTGTCCATTATTTGAAGAGCGATAACCATACGGTCTTCATGTTTAAATCGTATTTCAAGCCACTGTCCTACGATGCCTAAATCATTTCTTAAGGTATCCATTTTTTCTTCATCTAGATTCTCACTATACTTATCAGTGAAATCAGTAATATGGTCAGTTGTATTAAAGATTCTTGGAAGCAGTCTTCTAGCTACAACCATTCTTCTATTACTAACGTTTTCCATAATTGCTAAGATTTTTGGATAAATTTCAAAGTGACCTCTTGAAAGGTAGTCAATAACTAAACCACAAAAATCTTCAACCTGCTCGTATGAAGGATGTAGTTGTTCAGAGTAGGTATCGTTTTTATCGAGTGGTAAAGTTAATAATTTAAAATACGAAGTTATTAACTTTTCTCTAGCGATGATCATCTCATCGATCCATTTTAAGTTTCCCATGGAAACTTGTTTTGTTCTATTTAGTGTCGTAAGTAGCATAATATATTACCTGCAAGACTAGTCATAAAAGAAAATAGTTAATGTAATCGTTTAATCATAATTAGTAATATTTTTATTTTTAGTATAAAAGAAAATGTTTTCAAAAAATGATGGTTATGTTTAACTTTAGAAATGGTTTGTTGATATTTTTGTTTATTGTGAATTGACTCGTATTTTTAGAAAAAGCAAATATCATGAGATATTATGATATTTGCTTAAAAATGAATTTTATTAATAATATTGTTTTACTTTATGTTTAACTTCTTTTTATAGAATGCAATTTGCTGCTTAAATTTTTTATCTAAATTAGTGTTAGCTTTTTCTACAGCAGGGGTCTTGCTTGATGGTAAGGTAACTTTCATGGCATTAACTGGTTTATTGTTAATACGTAATTCGTAGTGAAGGTGCGGACCAGTTGAACGACCTGTGTTCCCAGATAGAGCTATTCTTTGGTTTTGCTTAACTTTTTCTCCTGCCTTAACTAGTAGTTTAGATAAGTGCATATAAACTGTTGAGTACGAACCTCTGTGTTGAATAACAAGATATTTCCCTGCAGCTCTTTGGTATGTAGATTTAATAACAACTCCGTCAGCAGGAGCGTAGATTGGAGTTCCTGTTTTTACTCCGTAGTCTGTACCGTTGTGAGGTCTGATTTTTCTTGTAATAGGGTGTCTTCTATGCGGGTTAAAATTACTTGTAATTCTTATATTTCCTTTGATAGGGTGACGGTTAAAGGAATAAATCTTTCTTGTGTATGAACCATTTTCATCATAGAATTTTTTATCTTTTAAGTTCATGAAGGTGTTGAATTCCCCTTGAACTTTGCTTTTTATTGAAATTGCGTTAATTACGCGTTTATCTTTTTTATCTGCGTCATCAAACAATACTTTTATTTGGTCACCTGGTTGTAATCTCTTAAGATTTAAACGACCTTTGTATACCTTATTTAAAATATAAGCTTCTTGTGTAGTTAAACCATTGTCTGTTGCGGCACTAATAAGGTTTTGACCACTCTTGATTTTAAAGGTAAGGACGTCGTTAATAATTTTAGGTTTGTGGTCATCTTTTTTAATATCTTCTTGTGGAGCATGGGCTTGGAGTTTTTGGTCTCTTTCCTTCTCCATTTCTTTTATTTTTTTCTCAGCAGCTTCTCTTGCTGAGATTGTTTCTGTTAAGTTTTCTGTTGATTTGGCAGTTAATGATTCTGCCCCGGTTTCACCGTTGATTAGGTGAGAGTTTAAATCTTCAACTTTAGCAATGAAGGTGTCATTCTTTGTTCTAACAAAATGAATCTGTTTATTTTTTCCATGTGGTTTAATAAACTCAATAATGTTATTTTTTTCATTTAACATGAAATATAGTTTATCGCCAGGATGAAGATTCTTGATGGTTTTACCATATTTAGGTGTTTTTTCTAAGTAAGCGATATTGTCATAAGAAAGGTTTAGTGTTGTGAAAATTTTAAAAATATTATCGCCATTTAAAACGTTTTGCTCATACCAGTCTGTGCTAAATTCTGCAGCAATATCTTCAAATTTTTTGTATAACTCTGTATTTGCTTTGTTTTCATTTGAAGCAATTTGAATTTCTTTCTTTTCTTCAACTTTTTCGTCCTTTGCTAGCTCTTTGGTCTCTTCTTTTTTAGCAGAAGTATCTTCTTTGGCAATAACAGTTTCAGTTGGTGTAGAAATTTCTTTAGGTGCTTCAGCTGAAGATGAAGGGATATCCTTTTCTGTTGATGCAATTTCTTGTGTAGGAGTGGAGATGTCTTCAGTCTTACTTTCTTCTTTTTCTTGAATATCTGTAGTTGGTTCTACAAAAGCATCAGCAATTATAGGATCTTCATCTTTAAGTAATTCTTCATCAGATATTGTTTCGTCATCAATACTTTCTGTTGCATTTGGATCGTTTGAGTAAATTATATTTTGAACCCATTGGTGGTTGTCAGGAACGCGACCAACGGACACCCATTGATTTCTTTTTTGTTCTAAATCTTGAGGGGCTGGAAGTATTAATGCACCTAGTAGTGTAACAATAGACAACACAACTATAGCGTATGTATGATTACGTGGTATAGGAAATCTCCATTTTGGTTCATGTAGAACCTCGTGGCGACCTTCTCTATTCTGAGTCATTGTTAACTACCTTTACTTATATATAGAACAGTTTTAAATATTGATTATTTTTGAGAAAAAACTTTCTTATTTTATCATACTTTTCAATATTTGTTTATTTATATGCTATTTTCTTGAGGTTAGTTAACAATAACGTGTGATTGTTTTTGCATAATTAAGTAAAAACCAAATATGCTTAACAATAAAAAATATAATAAGAATTGTACATAAAATTGTTAGAAAAATTTTTATAAGTTGATATGTTTTATCAAACATTACAGTTCGATTAGTTATTAATTGTAGATTAAACGAAATTAGACATTTATGTTTATGGTGACTGTTTCTAAAAAATTCAATTGGTCTTTATTTGAGCTCTCTGTTTACATTGACAATTTGTTTTTTTGAATGATAAAAAGATATACAACTGTATATAGAAATAAGAATCAAGGTAATAGATATGTAGTGATTATTAATAGTAAAGTGCCTTAATATAAATTTAGTTTAAAATGTATAAAATGATATTATAAGTGGTAGTTTTGAGATAAAAACGCAAAACTGAATTGTAGAAACGAATTTTCAGTGATAATATATATTTAGCATTGTTTTAGAAAGGTATTTTTCATGCTGTTAGAATTTTCATGCTCAAATCATAAATCCATACAAGATAAGATTTTGTTTTCAGCGTTAGCTGGGACTGATGATACTCATGAAGAAAAGTTAATTAATTTTTCGAAATACCGAATACTTCGTTCGGCGCTGATATATGGAGCAAATGGTTCTGGTAAAAGTAATTTTATTGATGCGGTGTCATTTGTTCAAAATCTTGTTATAAACAGTATAAAACATCAGATTGGGCAAGGGATAAGACAGAGTCCTCATAAACTTTGTTCTATTGGTATTGAAAGTACATATTCAATACAGTTTGTTACTAACGGAATTCGATATATGTATGGCTTTTCGCTCAAAAATCTTCTTGTAGTTGACGAATACTTGTATTACGTACCTAAAGGTCGACAAACAAAAATATTTGAGCGTTCTGATAAAGGTTTTACAACGGGAAGCAAATTTGCTGGGAAATTAGCTACATGCAAAGATGTTTTAAAATCTAATCGTTTGCTTCTTTCTTGTGCGGCTAATTTTAGTGCCGTTAATGAGATTATAGATGCATACCGATTTTTCAGTGAAGAACTAGTTGTTTATAATCCTTTGAATCAAGATAAATGGTTGAATTATTCGCTTTATCAAATGAATTCTAATCCACAGATAAAAAAAACGGTAATAAAACTTATGCAAGATTTAGGCATGGGAATAAGAGATATCGATGTTACTATAGATACAAAGAAGATTGAATCTTCCCAATTACCAGATTTTTTATCAGAAGAATTTAAAAGTTTTTTATTAAAACAAAGTGTTGATGCTATTACAGCTAAAGTTAAGTACGATAATTTTTCAACCGATCTGATACAGGAAGAATCTGTAGGGGTTCGTAAATTATTTGCATTGCTGTGTCCAATGATTGATATCATGACGAACAATAAAATTCTTATTTGTGATGAACTTGAAACGAGTTTACATGAAGCTGTTTTATATGGTCTGATGAAAGTATTTATGGATTTGCCTAGTAATAACAATTCTCAATTATTTTTTACAACTCATGAAACAGGTTTGCTAGATCTTGATATTTTTAGACGAGATCAGATATGGTTTACTGAGTTGACCAAAGAAAGAACCACTGATTTATATTCATTAGCTGAATTAAAAAATGTAAGAAAAGATGAGAAATATAGCAAGGGATATATATCTGGAAGATATGGAGCTATCCCAATGCTTAATGTCGACTTTGCGAAAATTTTAGCTAACTAGAGGTGGTTAAAGATATATGAGAAGAAATCTCAATTTATCACCGCGAACTGAAAAAGTTAGAGAACCTTTAGTAAAGAGCGCGGTGCAATTTGAATTGTCTGAAATTAAAGAACATTTTGATGAAAGCTTAAACACAATAAGAAAAAATTTTGAATTAGCTGAATATCTAATTTCTGTAGGAAGAATGGAAGAATCAGAAAATATATATAGAAGTCAAATAGTTTTCTTAGAGAGTATTTTAGATTTTTTTATGCATGAGATAACCAAGTTTGGTTTATATAGAATATTTATAAATGAATGGGATATTACAGAGAAATTCAATAATCTAGAAATTCCAATGTCGAAAGTAAAGAGAGCATTAACAAATACTGAATCAACAGAATGGTTTTTTGATTATATAAATTGTAAGTATTCCTCGGAAGTAATGCAAGACTGGAGTGTTATCAGAGAGCAATTAAATTTAATTGGAATTGAATGGAGCTCTGTTTGCAAACAATGTAATCCTAAAAAAGGCGAAAAAGAATCTATTACATGCGAGAAAAATAAATTGATTGAACTATATAAAAGAAGAAATGAAATAGCTCATCAGAATGATCGTAGACATACAGATGCAAAACAACAAGAAATTTCAAGAACGTATGTAGAAGAAAAAATAGATTTTGTTGATAAATTTGTCAATGCTATTTACGACATTGCATGCAAAAAAAATAGATACATTTAGAATACAAGGTAAAAGAGTTATGTAGAAAATAAAAGCCCGTGACACGAGAAGAATGTACAACAAGCGACAGATTTCATCTGTCGCACATTCGATTTAGTTTGAATAGCAAGGTCTGCAAAATCAAATCTAAGCAAGTTTATAGTAGCCCACCTTGTTAAAAACGGGGCTGAAATTAATTTTTTATATATTAGACCTTGATACTTTATATCTATATATATTCTTTGTTAGAATAGCTATTGCGTTGTCTTTAAAGTTATAAAACAATCTAACTCTACTCAAGAGAATGTTTTTCAAAATTTTCAACCTGTTTCATAACTTTATTGAAAACTTCAGGACAGTATTGAGGAGGGTACCCGTTCTTTATCAAACAGATTTTTATTTCAATTTGTAGTTGATTACGAATAACCTGATTGTTTAGCCAATCTGCAAATGAAGATTTAGTATCGATTATTTCTTTTATTTTTTTTTGCCAAGGCTTTACATTTGTTATTGCTTACTACATGATCAACTTCTACATCTGTACCGTATTCAAAATTAAATTCATCTCGTAGCGCAATAAGAATGTCGTAGAAAGACTTCTCCTCGAATGTTAATCCAATTTTGCGGAAGCTTTCTCTGTGTTCATTCATCTTTTTGAGAATATCTAAATATTGTGAGGATGATAAAATTAAAGATTTTAAGACAACTGAAGATTTAATTATTTCTTCATCATCCTATGCTGCTTCATTTGTATTGGATTATGCCGTAAGTGGTCCGAAGTATTGGAAAAATAAGGTTGGAGTTTCTCTAAAGGAAATTGAGCTAACAGAATCTGAACTTGAAGAGTATGATTTGTAACAAGATTTTTATATTATTCTAGTTAACTTATTTTGAATAGTTGACTAGAGTAATAGGGAAGCGATTATATTATGTATACTGTTTTAAATGTGCTTCAAATTATTTGTAATCACTTCAACTCTTCTTCTATTAAGTTCTTCGCTAATACCAGGTCCAACAAATCCATCCGCTATAACATCGCTAACCTTTATTTTTAAAGTCTCATTTAATAATGCTCTATATTGTTCATTGTTGTTATATTCTTCAAAATGGTCACAAACTCTACCGTAATAGTCGGATTCATTACATAGGATAAAGTCTTCTAGTTCTTGCGGGTTTTTATAACAACCTAGAGTTAAAAATATGTTATTTAATTCAGATGCTGTTTTTTCTTTCACATCTTTGTAGGTATGTGTTTTTGAAATCACTATAGCCTTTTTTTCATAAATTTTAGGAACCTTTAAAGTACTACAAAATTCTTTAATATAAGTTTCCCCAAAGTTCTTGTGACCATTATGATTAGTGATTTGACGTTTGTTTGTTTCTATCTTTCCAAAGTCATGTAGTAGAATTGAGAATCTAATAACAGGGTCGGTTGTTCTTTTACTTATTTCTTTTAAGCAGAGCATTGTGTGGTTAAAGGTAGTGCCTTCTTTATGATGTGGAGGCATTTCTAAAACTTTGGTTAATTCAAAAAGCAGTGGCATAACTTTTTTTAGAGCATTACATTCTTGTAAAAACTCAAAAAATAACCATGGACTATTTGTTTTAAGAGCTTTTTCTGTTTCTTGCCATATGCGTTCTGGACTTAAAGAATTGAGTTCATTAGTTGCAGATATTTCTTTACATAGATCAAGAGTTTCTTTGGCTACAGTAAATCCGAGGTAATTGAATCTAGCATAGAACCTTGCTAGACGTATAACTCTAAGTGGATCTTCAACAAAGGCGGAGCTAACATGTCTTAGAACTCTATTATTTATGTCTTCTATACCATTATAAGGATCTATTAGTTGACCATCTTTTTCGGCAATTGCGTTAATAGTTAAGTCTCTTCTATATAAGTCTTCTTCTATGGATATATTAGGATTGAAGTCTACCTTAAATCCTGTATAGCCTGTAGAAGTTTTTCTTTCAGTTCGAGCAAGCGCATATTCACACTTGGTTTTTGGGTGTAAAAAAACAGGGAAGTCTTTACCAACTTGAGTAAAATTCTGACTAAGCATGTCAGCAATAGTAGCCCCTGTAACACAATAGTCTTTATCAGAGTTTTTTAGTCCAAGAAGCTTATCTCTAACAGCTCCACCTACAAGATATATTTCCATAGCCTTATCTTATTACTAAAATTACATTCATATAGTAAATTGTAATAATAATTGATATTACATTCAATAAGGCCTAATAAGAGTTAGATATTGAGAAATAGAAGATAGATTAATTTGTGCGTCATGTATATAATTTTCAGATATTGTAGTATCAAAGCATTGTCAATTATTATTCAATAATTTCACTAGTTGAATTATATGTTGTATAAGTTGTTAACTTTTTGCTTTTATTTTAATGTAATGTGTTTGGTAAATTGATTATTTTAATAGATAGATATGTATAAAAAATTCTTTGGCTTATATGAATCTCCTTTTAGTATATCGCCAAATCCTAAGTATTTTTATTTAAGTCAGCATCATCGTGAAGCTTTAGAACTTATTCGTTATGGAATTAACGAAAGTGGCGGGTTTGTGTTGTTTACAGGGGAGGTTGGTACAGGTAAGACTGTTATTATCAGAACTATTATTAATGATTTACCTAAAAATATAAATAGTGCATTCATTTATAATCCTGGATTATCAGTTGTTGAATTATTTGAAACTATCTGTTCTGAGTTTGGTATTAAGCATGAGAGGAATTTGTCTAAGAAAGAGCTTATTGAACTTATAAGTTCTTTCTTAAAAGAAGAGTATAAAAAACAAAAAAGAGCATTAATATTTATTGATGAGTCTCAGCACTTATCAGATGAAGCCATTGAAGAAGTGCGTTTACTAACTAATATTGAAACAGATAACACAAAGCTTTTACAGGTTATATTAGTAGGACAACCAGAACTTGCTGACCATTTAAAGCAGATGCATATGCGTCAAGTAGCTCAAAGAATTACAGCAAGATTTCATTTACTGCCATTATCTTTTGAGGAAACAGATTCTTATATTCGTTATAGAATGCAAGCAGCAGGTTGTTTACAAATCATATTTAAAGCAGACGCTGTAAAGCTTCTCTATAAGCATTCGTTAGGTATCCCAAGAATTATTAACGTTACTTGTGATCGAGCGTTACTAATAGCATTTAAGGAACATTCTCCTTATGTAACTAAAGAACATATGCGTAAGGCATTAAGTGAGACGTTAGGAACTTCTAGCACTATTAATAAAATTGGTACGAGCGCATTATTAAGTGGTTTAAATGTAGGTAGCTTAATAACTTCTTTAAATAGTTGTTATGTTAAAGAGATTTTAACTGTAATAATATTTTCAGTGCTATGTTTCTTTGCTGTTTATTCTGTAAATGTAAATTATGGCAATAAGCAAGGTGAATTAACTAATGAAGAGGTGATTTCTAGACTAAAGGCTGATAGTGATGTCGTGGCATTAAAGGAAAAATTAACAGAAGTTACGGATATTGCAGCAAACTTAAAGAAGTACGATTTTGAAAAGAATCGTTATATTGTTGATTTGTCTTTTAGTTTACAAATGGAGAACGCCTGGAACGGTTTATTAAACATTTACGGTTTTGAAGCAAAGGGAGTTTCTATTGACGAAAGCTGTGAATATATTTCCAAAAAAGAGTATCAATGTTTTAGTGGTAAATCAGATTTATTTCATTTAGAACAATATAATTTACCTGTAGTGATAAAGTTAATTGGTAATGACCTTACTCCTTTTTATGTGGTGCTTGTTGAGTTAAGTAAAGATAAGGCTTCTATTTTGATGAATGGTCGTAAGTGGGTAGTAGAAAGAGACTTTATTGAAGCTTCATATGAAGGTGACTTTAAGCTTATTTGGCCGATATTAGCAAGAAATAATGTTATTAACAGAGCAAGTTCGCAAAGAGAAATCAATAAGTTAGTTTCATGCTTAAATAATTATTTTGACGAGGATATAGGTGTATCTTCATGGAATAATACTTTAGTTGAACGTTTAAAAGAGTTTCAGAGTGACAAAGGGTTAGTTTCTGATGGTATTGCAGGATTTGAAACCTTATGGAATTTAATGCCATACCATAAGTCAAAGTATAATATCAAACGTGATGTTATAGAGGTGACTCATAATGCAACATATGTAGATTTTGCAAGAAAAATTATTGAAAGCCCATACTTTGAAAGTAAGTATGATACAGCAAATAAAACATTAGAAAATAAGTACTTAGACGATGTTGATTCATTAAATGATAACGATAATAATAGGATTGTTGATAATAATGAAAAAACTTTGAATGATTTACAAAATAATAAATCAGATAGTGTTACTGTAGATAATATTTTATAGGAGCAGGTATGAAAGAAAATAAAATTGAAAGTAATACTGTTGATTCTAATCAAAACCAAAGCGTTAAGAAACAAGATATTGTAAATCAAGAAGTAGAACACCAAACTTCGCTGAAACAATCTGCGATGAATCAAACAACTGATACTCAAGATATCCCAAATACAGAATCTTTTATGTATGCTAATGTTAATAACGTATCCAAGGGAGATAACCGAATTCCATTAGTTTATATTGTGTTATTATCTGGAATTGTTTCTTCTTTATGTGGATATTTTGTTTCAAATTTAAGTGTAGATTCTAAAAATGATGTTAAATACCAAACTATAAAAAGTCGAATAATGACAGGTATTGGTAATAGGATAGCCAAACAAATAGATAGTGTTAATTTAGATGTTGAAGACTATGATTATCCCTTTATTGGAGAATCTTCTTTATATCCAACCAAAGTAAGATACCTAATTACATCAAAGCAGACTAAATCATCTGAAGCTATTTATTCCGATGAGTTATTGGATAAGACTAAAACTAACAATTCATCTAATGCAATACAGGATAAAAAAAGTAATGTCGCACATCAATCTATATCAGAGCTCTTTGAGCAAGCTGTACGTGATGTAAGTAAAAAAAGTGATACCCCAATTATAAAGAGTGAACCTATTGTTACAGATAATGAAGCTTTGAATTTGTATGATTTACCGGATAAGTTCAGAAAAAGTGTACCTAAGTTTAGTTACAATGGACATAACTATTCAACTGACTCTGGAAAGAGATCGATAATTTTAGATGGAAAGTTAATAAAGGAAGGTAAATCATATAAGGGACTTGATGTAGTAGAAATTAAGCAAAATTATGTGATTCTACGTTTTAACGGTCAAAGCTTTAGTCAAAGAGCTATGGAAGATAATACAGACTAGTTTTCGTTTAAAAGTACTGCTAAATATAATGATCAGAGAGTGAACGCGATTCCGTGTAAACCCTTGTTAAGCCCCTTTTGAAAAATTATCTAATGTACCTAGCTATCCTTGTGCTGGTTTCATCAAGACAGGATAGCTGGTTCAGAACCTTTGCCCAATTCTGTATTTTAGCATTGTTCCATTTTTTAGCAAGTTCGCCGGTAATTCTAAGGTAGAAAATTTTGAATACCGAGTTTTCATTTTCAAAGAATCCCTTTTTAGTTACTTTCCTAAGGCTGGAATTTACAGACTCAATGGCATTGGTCGTATACATCACTTTGCGTATGTCGGCCGGATAATTGTAGAGCTGACGTACATGGTTAAAATTGTTCTCCCAGACCTTTACGGCACCAGGATAATCAGAACCCCATTTTTCTTTCAAGGATTCAAAGGCTGCTTCAGCCGATTCCAGGTTAATGGCTCCATACATTGCCTTACAGTCAACGCAAAATTCTTTTAAATATTTTGAAGGAATGTACTTCGTGGCATTTCTGATAAGGTGAACAATACAACGCTGAACAACAGTCTTAGGGAAAATGGAATGGACTCCTTCTTCGAGGCCGGATACGCCGTCCATGGATAGGAACAAAATATCTTCAACACCTCTGGCTTTAATGGAGTCAAAGATTTTCATCCATGTGGATTTGGATTCTGTAGGACTGATATAAAGACCTATAACTTCTTTAAAGCCTTCATAATCAACGCCAAGAAGCACATACACTGCGTGATTATCAACAACACCTCGCTCATTCTTCATTTTGACGTAAATACAGTCAACAAAAACAAAGCTGTATAGAGGTTTCAGAGGTCTGTTCAGCCATTCTTTTACGTCATCAAGAATGGCATCCGTGATAGTAGAGATTTTATCCTGTGACAGTTCAAAACCATAGATATCCTGAATAGTTGCGCTGATATCTCTCTGGCTCATGCCTCGGGCATACATCGCCAGAACCTTTCCTTCAATCTCTGAAACATCCTTCTGATGCTTAGGTACTACGACAGGCTTGAAAGAACCATCTCTGTCTCTGGGAACGGATATTGAGGTTTCACCAAAGGAACCTTGAATGGTCTTCTCGCCATAGCCGTTTCTGCGATTCTCGGTTTCCTTTGGTGCGGATGAATTCTTATCATAACCAAGATGTGCATCCATTTCGGCATTAAGCATCTTCTCAAAAATAGGTCCAAAGACGTCCTTTAAGGCTTCATTAACGTCCTTAGCATTTTGTACGTCATAATTATTGAGAATTAAATCTGCAATTTTTTCAGCAGCTGGATTTCGCTTAATATCTTTTTTTGCCATATTCATATAACTCCAATTAAGTCTTTAATATTAACAGACTTAACAGGAATACACGAATTTTATGTCACACCC
>JAXJQF010000018.1:0-37597 GCA_036311285.1 Ruminobacter sp.
AATATGTGTTGATTAATATATGTTAAAAACACTTAACTATTCAAATACAAATATTTACGCAATATCTAAACTAATAAATACTTATAAAATAAACAAAATTATTAATCAAAATCAAAATTAAAGTCATTTACCTTATTAATAATTTTAATTTATGTATTTGAATAGCTATATTTATATTAAAAACGACAATTTAAGACTAAAGTCCCTAATACTTCACCCTACTTTTTAAAAAGTTTCGAAACTATCTAGCTTCATTCCTAGGCAGTTTTATACTTTCGCAAGCATTCCTTATTGCAAGTAATATTTCCACACGTTTATTAATTTCATCTTGTTGAAGATTAACAAGTAGCCATGCAGTTGTTAATTTTTTCAATCTTTCTACGTCTGTTATATCTTTATAATTATCATTTAATAATAATCTCATATGTTCGGGACTAACTTGGTACAACCAATCAATAAGACTTGTTAAATCTTCGTCTTCCGTAACCTTTGTCCAAATATCGTTTTTGAACAAGTCTAAATTATATAAATTATCTAACACAAATCTATCTATCAAAAACTCTCGTTCTAATTCTGATTCTGATTCTGATTCTAATTTTGATGAAACAGAAATTTCTATTAGACGTTCTTTGATCTCAGACATAAAATTATTTACTCTTAATTGTATAGGTAGTACTTCAATTTTGAGACCAACTTCTTTGAAATGTTCTAAATCTTCAGTAGTAGTTTCGGTAACAGTATTATCCCATTCATAAATATGACCATCACGCACCAGATAGATCATGTCTCCTTCTTTCAAAGGCTCGATAATGCAATTTAGTGTGATACGTGTCGAGTTTCTGTAAAAATTCATTTTTTGCATAGTTTATTTCTCCAATCTAATATCAAAAATTACATAACAAAAAGTGTAAATATTTATAAATACTCTTAATTTATTAATACATTTAAGATATAACTTAAAAAATATAAACAAATCTATTATCCGAGTGAGATAGATACTCTTTACAACTCTATGTATGTGTTACACATTTAAATTTAATACTTGAGTAAAATTTAAAAATTTTTATACTTACTCACCATAAAAACAATTTTTACAAACCTTAGGCATTTTCTTTGAACTTAATAACAAATATCTAAGTTTTCTTAATAACTCATGATTGTATATATCATCAAAAGAAAAACTTTCTAAACTGACAGGTTCTATATCGCCACAACACGCAAATAATCTACCATCAGATAATATAGATACAAAATTCCAAGGACTTGGACATACTTTAAATGTATTTAAATGCAAATATTTGGAATTCTGGTACTTTTCTTCAATAAATCTTAAAAGTTCACTATTTACAAAAAATGATTCAAATTCTACATGAACATCATTTTTTTCAGCTTCTAGCATTAATTTTTCAATAAATTGTTTAAGACTTTCTTTTGAGGGCCGAACAATATTATTTTTTTCAGAAAAACTACAAGTTCTAAGTTGAGCAAAGCTTAATCTTTTAACACCTAATTTACTTGCAAAACTAGGTAAATTCACAAGATCTGTAATATTTAAAGAAGAAACAACTGCATGTAGTTTTAAACTTCCCTCAAAACAAGAGGCTGCAATTTTTATCTTTTCAGATAACCTTAAAAAATTTCCTCCTGTCCTTATATTTTCATAAACATTTTTAGAAGAACCATCACAACTGATTATCAATTCTTTAACTTTATTTTTATTTAAATTTTTAATAATATCTTCTGTAAGAAGTAATCCATTGCTAACTAAATAAATAGAATTTGTTACTGAAGATACCTTTTTTAGAACTTCTAAAAAATTTGGGTGAGCAAGAGGTTCTCCTTCTAAACCTATAATTACACTACCAATTCCCCCAATTGAAGATAAAATTTTATCAAGTAATTCTATATTCATAACTGAAGAACGCTTCTCATTTTCATTTACTTTGTAGTAGCACATCCTACAATTCAAATTACATCTGTCAGTTATACCTAAACCTAAAATTAGATCTTCAGAATTACTTTTAGATAAGTCGTATTTACTATCTAAAATTTCGTTTTCTATTAAATTAAAATCATTATTCAAATTCAATTCATCTAAAATATTAAAATTTGAAAAAGGAAATTCTTTACGTTTCATATACTATTAATCAAACAATAATACTAAAGTTATTATTTATCTTTAAATGTTTCTGATTCTGCCATCTGTTTTAACTTATGACACCCTGCTTTTGTTAATCTTATATATTCTTCGTAAGTATAATCATTCTGGAAATACACCAAATATCCTTCTTCTACTTTGCATTTTAAGGGCCTTTGGTCATAAATTCCGCACAAATTAGTTTTTGAATTAAAATGTATACATACTCCTGTCCCATCATCTAATTCTTTATAAAAATCACCAAATTGTTTTAAGTTCTTACAACACAAACCACATTTATCACAAACAAAATGCTCTATTGTCATAATTTTCCTTATGAAAGATACTTTAAAAAAAGATCTTAGCTATAAAAGCTAAGATCTTTGTAATTCATAAAATTTTATTCAAGAGCATTTTGAAACTTAGAAGTATCATGTTTGATGCTATCGATCTTTGAATTAAATTCAGAATGAATATCCCCATTTTCATCAAAAATTGGAGTATGCATCAAACTATCTAAAGATTGACATAATGCAAAACTTGTATATATTTTTTCCAATTCTTCTTGTGTAAATATATCAGTTTTAACACTGTTCTTTTTTAATTCAGATTGATGAGAAGTTACTATTTGTTGAAGTTCATTTACATAAAAATCGAAAACATTTCTTAAATTCTTCAATAATGATGAATAAATTTTTGTTTTATTTATTATTGCTGAAAACTTTGCTGATTGAGTTTCAAGTTTCTCTATTTCAACATTTATCTCCGATTCATATGTTCTTGCTTTGTCTAGATTCTCGTCTGCTTCAGAATCTGCCTTAAATGCATGAACCAAGAATAACGGTGCAGCAACCATTGCTAAAGGCGAACATAATACAGCAGTTGCAGCAGCCCCCATACCTGCTACAACACCACCTGAAACTAGAGCAGAAACACCAGCAACACCAGCTGCAATTCCTGGTCCCGCAATCGCTCCTATAAATGCACAATTATCATTACTTTCAGCGCTTTTTGATGCAATATTAGCTAAATTATTTCCATATGATACTAGGCTATCTACATTTTGTTCAGAAAAACTTGAAATATTAAAACTCAATTCTTTGCCATGTTCAAACAAATCAGATACATGCTTAATTTTATTAAAAGAATATTTAAATTTTGAAACTGAGTCATGTGTTATTTCTAACTTTTCTTGACCTAAATCACCAAGTACCTTGTTTACAGCATCAAAATTTTCTTTAGCCTTATTCTGTGCTTGATCAAAATTATACTTTGCATTATTACATATTCTTTGAGCTTTTTCGTTTTTCTCTTTCGCTGATACATGACCTGCTAAACCTAATACACCTGCAACAACAGCACCTGCACCGATAATAAATGGAAATGGCATACAAACTCCTTAATATTTCTATTAACTTTAAATTTTTAACTATTTAAGAAATCACAAAATTCTTCAAAATAACTTACTGTCGGTTTTCCTCCTAAATGTCTTGATATTTTATTTGCACTTTCTGCAACTCCTAGATGATCATTAACTTCTAAGCTTTTTTTCATGTCAGTTAAAGCTTCAAAATAAAATTTAACTTCAAAATCTAAATATTCATTAGCTAATTTTGTAAATGATTCTCTATATTCTCTTAACTGAGAACACGCTTGTTCACACATGCATCGTCTTTGAGCTCTCTGTGCAAACTCTGCTCTTTGTATCTCTCTAGATTGAAAGAAACTAAATACCGTGTCAGCTAATAACATCCCAACTAAAGAACCTACTGCTGCCCCAACAATTGGTATAGGAATCATTGCTTGACCAATCAAGGCCGCTTCAGATGCAATCACCATTGATGCAGCATTTTTAGCGATAATTTGAGTACACTCACTCATCGATATTTCTTTATTTAGTAATTGCATTACAGCTGAACCAGCAACTTGAACAGCCATTATTACTTTAGCCGGTGCATTACATGCTGCTAATTGCTGACATATTTTTGAACTCGAAGTTGCTAAAGATCTCTGCAAAACTGCCATAGCTCCTGATTGTACATAACTTTTTGCACTTGCTTTTACAGTACTAATTGCTGTATCTTTTGCAGCTGTTTTAAAATCTTTATTCCCTTTAATTACTTCTGCTAAATTTAAAATACCACTAGCTGTAACACTTGAAATAGCTGAATTCTCTAAACCTTTAAGACCTGCATCATGAAATACTTCAAAGCCACCTTTTACATTTTCAACAAAAATTTCTCTATCAATTTCTTTTTCTAGTTCTTTACCTCTTTTAGATCTAGTGTCTTTACGATACTTACTTACGTCATCTTTTGTATCTAAATATTCTTCATTTGTTTTTTTACCTTTCGAAGCATTATTCGATTTTGATGTTTGTTGGAAATTTTTTTTAGAATTTATTTTTTCTTTAAATTTTTCTTTACTAACAAAACCATGATCTTTATGTTTATCATAAATATGTTTAACTGGCACAACATGATCCGACTCTGCTACATGTTTTTCCCAATCATCAGGATAATGTAACTTAGCCTCTGCTTGAGTTTTATATAAATCTTGACCTGTTATTGCATCCTTTACTGTTGTTTTACCTTCAAAAGTTGATTCTTTGGCTTCTTGTTGTGCTTTTGGATCTGCGTAGTAATCACGTACCTGAGATTCGTCTTCTAGCTTTATTGTACGTTGTTCCCAATACTCTTGATTATTGTTCATAAAACTATCGTGAGTATTGATAGTTTCTATAGTAGATACAAAATTAACATAATCATCATTAGTATTTTTTAAATTCGATGACTTAGCATTTATAGGCTTTTTATCTTCAGAATCCGACTTGTTACTCATAAAACACCATTTAACACAGTTTTAATTAAATAAAAACATTAACTATAATTTAATGATATTGTTTTTTTTTTTTTTAGTAGAGATACTTGTAGAACTCGTATAATATTTATGACAAGCATCTCAAAACATATTAATTTATCTTAATAAATCTTTTGAAAAACATTAACAAATTGCAGAACGAAAAAAAAGTGGACAGATATGTAGAACGATCAAAAAAGTTGACCACCTGTAAATCAGAAAAAATTAGAATTGGAACGATAATAAAAAAAATAGATAATTACAAAAACTAGAAATAAATTATCTTATTAAACGAAAATAGAGTTAACAAAGGATGGAAAACTTATAGTCATTCCAGATTAATGAAAAGTTAGATTTCTAATTTTACTTTTACATATTATCTTTTAAACTACAAAATCTGCAACTTATCCTACAGCTTGTAAGACATTTACTATAAAAAAGTAGCAAATGTATCATAAACAACAAGTTTCTTTATCAAGAAAAACCTCTTATCCCTTTATTTACAAGGGCTTACATTGTCTCACAAGATATCTTACGTAAGACAGATAAAACACCCTCATTTTTCTATATTGTGAATGAAATATTAAAGCGATACAATATTATTAAGACTTAGGAAGCAGGATGCTTTATAACTCAGGATGAGTAAAGTCACTAGAACAAGATGTTCGCATCAGCTCAGGAAGAGCTTACTGAAATGAAGGTTTCAAAGATGAAACCTTCTCCTTTTTTATAAATATATATTTTTATACTAACTCTATATTCATTTCTATCTATATTACATACATAAACTCTGTTAGATATTGTTGTAAATTATTAACAAGGTTCTTTTTTACAAGCTATTTAAAATCATATTATAACTATTAAAAATTAAGGCCCCACTTTTCAGTGGAGCCTTAAAATCTTTAAATTCTAACTAATTATACAATCAAATTAGAATGGGTTCTTTACAACTTCATAGAAAGACTTAGTTGTTTCATTAGTCTTACCTACTTCGAAGCACTTGTTAGTGAATGCATTCACTAAACACTTGTGGTATAACTTTTGAACTTGTTGTTGATCCTTTAAGATCGCCTTCTTGAATTCTTCAGAAGCTTCGTATGCAGAAGCAATTCTACCAACGTATTCTTCGATAGCGTTAGGAGCAACTTCAACCTTTAATTCTTCTAAGATTGAACCGAAAATCATTGAACTCTTGATTTGAGTCTTAGCATTTTCAGTTGCAACTTCATCAGATATAGTTTGCTTTCTTTCAGCAGCTTGCTTCTTGATACCATCAGCAACTTCAGCAACTTGTCTTGGAGGTAATTCTAAATCCTTTGCAAAGTTTTCAAATAACTTTTCAAATACTTCTGCTTCGTTAGCTGAATCTACGTTCATTTCTAATTCACGTTGCATGTTCTTACGAACTTCGTCCTTGAATTCTTCAATAGACTTGTTTTCAGCACCTAAATTTGCTAAGAATGTAGCATCAATTTCTGGTAATGCTAACTTAGACACCTTAACAACCTTGCACTTGAATACAGCTGGCTTACCTGCTAATTCTGCCTTATATTGTTCAGGGAATGTTACATTGATATCGAATTCATCGTTAGCCTTATGACCCTTGATTTGATCTACGAAACCAGGGATCATTGGAGTTTGACCAATCACGATACCGTAGTTGTCTGCCTTACCACCTTCGAAAGCAACACCATCGATGAAACCTTCAAAGTTAACTGTAGCTAAATCGCCTTCATCACAAGCAGCTTCACCTGCGTCTTCCCACTTACCTTGTTGCTTACGTAAAACTTCAATCATTTGATCTACGTCAGCGTCTGTGATTTCGCCGTTGATCTTTGTAAATTCAACATCTGAAACTTTCTTATCTTCAAATGAAATCTTTGCAGCAACTTCAACTTCTGCAACATATTCAAAATCAGAATCTTCTGAAGCTGGCTTAACATCAGAGATAACAGGCATGCTGTTAGCTAAGTCTTTTAATTCACATTGTTCTAAAGCTTGAGCTAAAGTTGAGTTAATTAAGTTGTTAGTTACTTCATTATAAATATCATAACCGTAGTTTTGTAAGATAACACTTTCTGGAGCCTTACCTGGACGGAAACCTGGAATACGACGGTTTTTGTTAAACTTATTCACTGTGCTACGATGAGCTTTCTTAAATTCTGCTGCAGGAACAACTACTTTAATTTTACGATTAAATCCTTCAGAAGCTTCGATTGATGCTTGCATTATTTTACCTCAAATAATCGGGGTATATCCTTTAGTTTTCAATGTATAGAGCTAATTAAAACATTAGCTTATCAATACAACGATAATGTTTGCCCCGTAATCTACTAAATTACTTGATACACTTATAATGTAAATAAATGTAATATTTAACACCTAACTACATACTTAAATAAACATATGTAGGAACTTAATAGCGCACGTTATATGCACTGTATAAAAAATCTCATGTATTATAATGTTTGAAAGAGATAAAGTAAATAATTTTCATTAAAACGAGTGACAATTCATTATATTTGTAGGTTCTTACGCATATATCAAATAATAATGTAACTAAATTATTACTACTTACAGCATTTCTATATACTAGCTACTTCCGTTCATACAATCCACCTTGATTCTATTGTTTATAATTGACTATATAAAAGTCATTATGGAATTTATTATAATTGTCTGCAAAAGGTATTCTTTTTGTTTTTTCACTTAGCTTTAAACAATAAATTATGGACCATTAATAAACAAAGTAACCAATGATTTCCACTGGTTACTTTGATAAAGTCATTTTAAAGAACTATATTATAAGACTTCAAATATTAAGATTAGTAAAATGTAACTTAATTTACGTACTAGAATATTCCTAATCTTTACATTGCCTTATCTTTAATTCCTTAATTATAAAAGGATTCTAGCCTTTAATGTGCCATCAATTTCCTTTAATTCTTTTAAGATTGCAGAAGCGTCATCTGTTGCAACATCAATTACAACATAACCAATTTCTGGTGTAGTTTGTAAGTATTGAGCAGCAACATTGATGTTGTTCTTAGCAAAAATTTGGTTAATTTGGTTCATAATACCTGGTACGTTCTTATGAACATGAAGCAATCTGCTCACAGCACCTTGAACTGGTAATGAAACTTCTGGGAAGTTTACAGCTGTTAAAGTAGAACCATTATCTGAGTATAAAGCTAACTTATTCGCAACTTCAATACCGATATTTCTTTGAGCTTCTAATGTAGACGCACCAATATGTGGAGTTAAGATACAGTTATCAAACTTTTGTAAGATACAATCAAAAGGATCGCCGTTCTTAGCTGGTTCAATTGGGAATACATCACAAGCAGCACCACCAACCTTGCCAGATTCTAAAGCATTAGCTAAAGCAACGATATCAACTACTGTACCACGAGAAGCGTTTAAGAAGATAACACCATCTTTCATTTTTGCGAATGCTTCAGCATTGATCATATTCATTGTATCTGGAGTTTCAGGTACATGCATTGTTACAATATCAGCATTTGCAAATAATTCATCAATTGTTTCAACTTGATGAGCATTACCCAATGCTAACTTGTTTTCAATGTCATAGAAAATAACTTGTAAACCTAAAGCTTCAGCGATAATACCAACTTGAGTACCGATATGACCATAACCAACGATACCAATAGTCTTACCTCTAGCTTCAAAACAACCTGCAGCATTCTTATCCCAACCACCTCTATGTAATAAAGCGTTCTTAGTTGGAACAGTTCTTAATAATTGTAAATATTCACCTGTTACTAATTCTGCAACAGAACGTGTATTAGAATATGGAGCATTAAATACAGGAATACCACGATTTCTAGCAGCATCTAAATCAACTTGATTTGTACCGATACAGAAACAACCAACTGCACATAGCTTTGGTGCATGTTCGAATATTTCATCTGTTAATTGAGTACGAGAACGAATACCTAAAAAGTGAACATCTTTGATCTTTTCGATTAAATCGTCACGATCTAAAGCCTTCTTTAAATATTCAACATTTGTATAACCTGCTTTATTTAAGGTTTCTACAGCACTTGGGTCAACACCTTCAAGTAAAACAACCTTGATTTTATCCTTTTCTAAAGAGTACTTGCCCATATTAAAACTCCCTCTTTACTTGTTTTTTTCTTTAAAGTACAAAAGGGCAATATGTTTATCGCCCTTTTAACAAATTGTAAAATAATATTATTTGTTACGGCGAGCAACGATAGCTTGCGATAGTTTTTCTAATACAAGCTCTGAATCTTCCCAACCGATACAAGCATCTGTAATACTTTGACCGTAAACTAACTTGTCTGCACAGCCTTCAACTAAATCTTGTCTGCCTTCAACTAAGTGACTTTCGATCATTACACCAAATACACCCTTTGAACCAGATGAAATTTGTTCTGCAATGTTTTCTGCTACTTCAACTTGCTTCTTAAATTGCTTATGACTGTTAGCATGGCTGAAGTCAACCATAACTGAAGGAATTAATTTAGCTTTAGATAAAGCTTCAACTGCTTCACTTACATGTTCAACTGAGTAATTAGGACCTTTGTTACCACCACGTAAAATAATGTGACAATCTTCGTTACCTAAAGTCTTAACAATTGCACTGTGACCAAATTTTGTTACAGATAAGAATGTGTGAGCTGACTTAGCTGATTGTAAAGCGTCGATCGCAATCTTAACTGTACCATCAGTACCGTTCTTAAAACCAACTGGAGCAGATGTGCCAGAAGCTAATTCACGATGAACTTGTGATTCTGTTGTTCTTGCACCAATTGCAACCCATGAAATTAATTCATCTAAATATTGAGGTGTTAAAACATCTAAATATTCTGTTGCAGTAGGCATACCCATTTCATTGATATCAGCTAATAGCTTACGACCAATCTTTAGACCTGCATTCATGTCATATGAATTATCCATATATGGGTCATTAATTAAACCTTTCCAACCTACAGTTGTACGTGGTTTTTCAAAATACACACGCATTACAACTTCTAATGTATCTGCATACTTTTCACGTAATACATTTAACTTTTCAGCATATTCTAATGCAGACTTAGTATCATGAATTGAACATGGTCCAATGATTACTAATAAACGATCATCAGTACCGTTCATAATGTTATGAATAGCATCTCTTGCTTTAACAACTGTGTTCGCCATTTTTTCAGATAATGGGTACTTTTCAATTAAAGCTACTGGTGGTAATAAATCAGTGATTTCACTGATTCTTGTGTCATAAATCTTTTCTGTCATTTTTTATTCTTTCTAGTACGTCTTAATTCGACTTAATATTGCTAAAATTTTTATACTTTATTATAGCTATGTAATAAAATCACAAACATTGTAATAATAAGAAATTCAATAGTCAAATTAATAAACTACCAAATGTATTATTTTGCGTTTATATCTAATTTCATCAATTACTAACTAAAACTTTTTATGACATACATCATAATTATTTAGAATCATTAACTATATTTTGAAAAACATATTTTTGGATTATTAACATTAAATGATCTTATAGTATATAAAAACAAAGAAGAACAAAACTGTTCTTCTTTGCTATAAGTAACTACCTTAATAACCTTTAGTTACAATCTCTATATACTATGCCTTATTTAATAAACCTATTAAGCACTTCCACTAATTGTTCAAAATTAATAGGTTTTGGTAAATGTTCATTCATACCCGCCTTTCTTGTTGCAACAACATCATCTGCAAAGGCATTTGCTGTCATAGCCACAATCGGAACATTGGATGTATATTCACGACCAATTGCTCTAATAGCTTCCGCTGATTCTAAACCATTCATTATCGGCATTTGAATATCCATGAAGATTAAATCATAATAACCGTCTTTAACTTCCTTCATTAGATTTAAAGCTTCTAGACCGTTAATCGCTACATCAACCTCTAAGTTTGACATTTCTAAAATTTCTTTAGCTATTTCAATGTTCAAACTATTATCTTCAACTAACAATACTCTCTTTCCAGAAAAGTCTGAATTTATATTAGCGTGTAAAGGATTATCGAGGTAATATTTTTCTTTATTTTCTTTTTCTAAAACTTCCTCTTGAATTACTTTCAAATGACATAATTCTTTAAGAACCTTCATAATACTTAACTTAAAGCTACTTTGGTTGATAAAATAATTTGCTCCAACCGTTCTAGCAGCATATTCTATTTCATTTAAATCAAAGCTAGATGTAACAATTAAATAAAAATCATTGAACATCATTCCCTTTAATTCTTTTATTGCCATTAGAGTTTCACCATCGTCAGGTTTCCAATCAATTATGATTGCAAAATACTCATGATCAAGATTACCTACGATATGACTCACTAATAATTCATAGCTATCTAATTCAGTTACATTTAAACCTAAGTTAGATAAACATTGAACTTTATCCTTACGTGTATTAAAGTCTGTATCAATTACTAATACATTTAAATTTTTAAATTCACTTACATTTTCCTGCGAAAAACGCTTTTGGCTCTTTAAGTAAATTGTCGCTGTAACTCTAGTTCCTTTGTTTAACTCACTTTCTACACGCAAATCACCATCCATCATATAAATGATATTTCTAGTAATCGCCATGCCTAGACCTGCACCAAATTCATTTGAGCGAGATGCATTAATATCTCGAGAGAAAGGTTCAAAGATATGCTCTAAGAAATCCTTGGACATACCTATACCTTGGTCTTCACATAAGAACTCAAAACATACATTTTCTTCATTATTAGACTCAATCTCTGTTACATAGAAATTGATTTCTTTACCCTCATCTGAGTATTTAGAAGCATTACTAATCAAATTAACTAAAGCCTGCTGTAGTCTATTACTATCACCAATAACTGCGTCATGGATGATATTGTTATTATAGATATTAAGCTTTTGCTTCTTGCTATCAATTTGTACTTTACAAATAATTTCTAAATTACTGATAGCATTCTTCATCGAAAACTCATTTTGACAAAACTCGAGTTTACCTGATTCAATCTTACTCATATCAAGCACTTTGTTAATCAAGCTTAACAAGTGTTGACTTGATATTGAAATCTTCTTTAAGCAATCATCAATCTTTTCGGCATTTCCAAGATTATTCTTAGCAATAGCTGTCATACCTATAATTGCATTCATTGGAGTACGAATATCATGACTCATCGCTGTTAGGAAGCTAGTCTTGGCTTCGTTAGACTTGTTTGCAGCTAAATAAGCTAAATTTAACGCATGTTTAGTCTCAAGTTCTGCCTTCTTCTTATCATCAATGTATCTAGAAGACCATAATACTTTCTTAGCTACACCATTTTCGTCACGTTTTACTACAATAAGACTAATTTCAACCCAACCAGAGGTCTTACTAATACATTCCGTAGTAATGATATCTTGTTTAGCTAAACGTTCTCTTATAGTATCCAAATCTGCAAATTCAAGCATTGATTCTACAAAGTTTGGATCACAACCTAAAGTTATCCAACTATTTAAAGCAACTCTTGCATTGTTCGTATTACTAGTATAGGTTTTTAAATAATCTTTACTTGTTAATTCTACAAAGGTTTCTTCATCAATATTTACTAGGTAGTTACAATAGTAAATTCTACTCATAGCACTGATAATTTCAGACTTATCTTGAACATTACCATGTAACTCAGAAATTTGTTGCTTGTCTTTTTCTATCTTTTCAATACGTGCAATTTCTTCACGCTTTTCGTTATCAATAAATTGAAGAGCAAAAACAAGTTTTTCTAATTGACCTTCACTATTATATTCAATTGGAATCATTAGAGCTCTTATCCATTCTTGTCTATTATTTAAATAATCACAAGAAAGACTAAGATTACCCTTCATTCTTTCAGTAACCGTTGATGGATCTGTAAAGGCCTTTAACTTTCTCTTATATTCTGAACTTACAAAATGTTCAATTAATACTGGAACAGTCTTTTTGAAATCTCCATTATAAAACAATGCATCTTTCTTTACGTGCTCTGCTAAAGAAAGAGCTGACATATTATTGTTCTTAAGATCCACATACCAGCTATTGAAATAAATCATCGCAAATGATTTAGAAATTTGTTGTTGTAAAACAAGATCATCACCTTGTTGAAGAAGTTGTTCACGTTGTTCGTCTACACTCTTTGACAATCTTTTGTTTTCTTGAATAACTTTAAATTTATCATCAATATTTTGAACGTAAATAATTACTATCGGTAATTCTTCTGTATATTCTAATGATTTTACAACTTCTAAACTCACCCAAATATATTTATCAAAATGTTTACGTCTATAGATAAAACTTAAACTTTCAACACCTTTATCAAATTCATCTTTCCATTTATGCGTATTACAGAAGTCTAAAAAAGCTGGAACATCTTCATGCCAAACCCCGCCTTCCTCAACGAATTCAATAAACAGATCGTTTACATCTCTCTTTTTTACAGGATTAGGACAAGCCCCTATATCAATACCAATAACAACATCTCTATGACAACCTCTATTTAGATTGATCTTTACAACCTTTAAAAATAAGTCTGTCTTTAATACAGCTAATAAATCTGTATAACATGTATAGTGACATTCTAATTCTGGAGTAAAGGCTTTAGTAAGAGTTACAATAAAGAAATCTGATAATTCTGGTTTATCGTGAGGATTTACAATGATGTTTTCATATGAGAATTTATAATTAACGCATGAACCTGATTTGGTCTTTAAATTTATATAATCATTGTTTATATAAAACGCATTAGGATTTGCAATAAAATCAATGAATTTACCTGAAGTAAGTTCAAAAAATTCTTCTGCATTTTTATACCCAAGTACCTTTGCACATTGATCATTAATGGATAGGATAGTTAAATTTTCATCTTTCAATAAGAACAATTTTCCCGGGTCTTCGTAATCTTTTAGGATATGAATAAAATTTTTTTCAACCACCGGATCTGACTTAATCTTCGGATTAAAAACTTTAAATTCAATTTCTGCGTTAAATGTGTTCATGCCTAGTCCACTTTTGCGTTGATTATTTACAATGGATCATTTTATGTATATTTAAACTGTTTAAAAACTTAAAATTTAAGCAAAAAATATTAGCAGTAAAATTAAAAAATTAAGTTCCTCAATTCAATCTAATTATATATTAAATATAATCACCTTGATAATTGATAAACTAATATTAGTTGAATAATCTTAAATGGATCAAATTTGTACTATAAATAACGCTTCGTAATTCAATAGATTGGTTAAAAATCATGCTTTCGTACGTATGTTTTTGAACACTTTTTTTTAAAAAAAAGATAGTTAGTTACAACATCATGAAAAACCAAATAGTGCACTTTAAAAAACTTACTATTCCTTATTGATACTGATGTTAATATTATCAAGTAATAATTTTATTCTATCACTAGGAGTAATCACATCCTTCTTAGACTTTGTTTTCCCCTCGCCATCTTTTTCTGTCTTTGGCAATTTAACAACTTGGTCTTCTGTCTTTAGAATAACAAAGTCAGAAGGCAGTACTTTTATATTGATAAAACGCACTACTATATTATCTATTAAAGAACTCATCTTCTCTTGAGCAATATCTGCATTAATTGAAGTCATAAGATTTAATAATAACTTATAGTACTTATTGGTCATTACAGAGAAATTGTTAGTATATAAAACATAACTTAATAACATTATATGCATGATATAAAATATCTTTTTATCTCTATAAACCTGTAATAACACATGAACTATCTCTTCATAAGACATAGTAAAAGTATTTACTGAATAAACTTCAAGTAAATATCTTAAACGTTCTTGTTCTCTTGGTTCTAAACCATATGACTCATCATCGATTAAATTATTCAGGAGAACAACGAGATCAGAATGCTTGATATAAGTATCTCCCATATCATTAAACATTCTAAAATAAATCATTATAAGGTTTTCAATATAAAGATAATTTGGAGTAGGTTTATAATATTCAAACGCCCACTCGTACTTATTGTTGTCTGTTAATGATTTGTAAATAATAACTGACTGATTTAAATTATAACTATAAAGATTTAAAAACGGATCAGGTTCAATACATAACCCAACCGCACGCATACAGGCACTTAAATATTTTGAGTTTTCTAAACTTAATTGAGCATTAGATGAACTAAAGGTTTTATTTATTCCACAACCTGAAATCAAGTTCTTAATCTTAACAATACGACTAGTTATATTATTAAAATCCTTTAAAGGATTATTCTTAACCTTTGCTCTAATTTCTAAAGGAACAGAAATAAACTCATCTGCTATACCTATAGTATTCTCATCAAAACGTCTAATCTTTACATCTAAGAACATTGCCTTAACCTTAGATATTAAGGCATTAACGTTATTAGACAATTTAGAATGTATGAAATTAGTTAAAACATTACCGTAAAAAGGATAATCAGCTATTAGCATCTTATTATCTGAAAAGTTATAGATCTTAGTTATATTCTCTTTTCTAAGACCTTCAGGAATATCGTGTATCAAAAGATTGTAGGCATAGCTTGATAATTGTTGATGAACCTCATTTTGCCACATTCCAGACGACATTGGCAAAAAGCTTTCTAATAAAGTTACATCATAGCTATTGTTATTTGAATTAACATATACAGTTAAAATATTAAAATACTTCTTTAAAATAGCGCATTCAACAAAGTTATCTTTTAGTTTTATAAGTACTTTTAAAGCTTTTTTAATTTGGGGTTGATCTAATTTCTTTGTATTAAAAATAGTATAAAGAACTAGATTTACCATATCATTTCTAATATCTTTTGTAATAAACAAGCTGTATCGTTCTAGAAGCATGGTTACTTCTTCTAAAATTTCAATACAGTTCTTTTGTTCAACAATTGACCTATATTCAAGTCCTTGAAAATATATGGTCAAAAAATCTGGAAACAACGGTTCGTTTACAATATTATTTTCACTAAATACATTCTTTAATGAAAGCCATTTTATATAACGTTGCCTCTCCTCAATTGAGAAATTTGCATAAGATGCATTTGGGATTACAAAACTATCTTCTAGTTCTATAACCTCGTTATCTTTATTTATTGCAAACGGAAATATTGACGCTTTAGGGGTGAAATAAAACAAAGCATCCGTAAATGTAATACCTAGAATATCATTTTGAATATCCTTGGTGATAAATTGTAAGTGTTCCCTTGATACTAAAAATTGGTCAAACTTCATACTCTATGACCTTTTGTTTATAATTTATTATTCTGTTTATATATTTATAAATGCAAAAAAAATATACGAACCTAATATTATTCATAACAAATAGAAAAATAATAATTAAGTTAAATATATTGAATGAATAAAGACATCCTTAGTAACAACAATATTCATATATAGTAGATTAACAAAAATACAGTTTTTAAACCTATACCCATGACTAAAAATTCATCAATAATTAAACTAAAATAGTTATCTAGATTGCAATTTTTGAAATTTGTTACATTACTGTTAAACTATTACTATAAAAACAACTCAAAAATATATGCTTATCAACCTTTTGTTGATATTTTCAAAATAACAAAAAATCTCATAAATTAATTAAAGTTTTTCAAAATCTTGCCGTTAATAAATAGAGGGAGTTGTAAACTTTTCAAAATTTGAGCAGTTTACAAGAATTATTCACCATTTTTGCTATAATATTAGTAAGGTTGCTTGTCTAAGGAGTTTAAAAATGGATTCATCAGCAATCAGCAGTGATAATTATGGCGCAACTGTATTACAGACAACTGTAATGAAGCAAAGCCAAGATCAACAAGCTCAAATGGCATTACAGCTTATACAGGACACAGCCCAAAACAATGCTCAAATCATGGCATTAGGTTCTAATGCTGCACCAAGAGTAGACGCTAACGCTGCGGGAGCTAATCCTGGCGACCGTCTTGGTACACATATAAACATCGCTGTGTAATGTATTGAGTACATAGAATGCTATTGAAATGTTCAATGGTATGATATGCCTGAACCTCTAATAAATTTATTAGAGGTTTTTTATTACACCTACTCTTATTAAATTTTATTCATCCTAAGTTATTTTAAAAATTCTGTTCACTTAGTTTTTAAAGACGATATAAATAACGAAATCTTGCTTAAAAAACATTCTATATAACTACTCTCAAAGCAATAAAACATAAGCTATTGCTTATATATTTTTATAGATAATTTTGATTAAATATTATTAATAATTGATCACTTCATCAACTTTATACTATTCAAAAGAAAAATTTAATATTTTATGCTAAAATTCAACCCAAAATTTAGGATCAAATTCTATTTAAAAAAAGATAAAATAACAAAAACAAAA
This sequence comes from Ruminobacter sp., assembly GCA_036311285.1. Taxonomy (GTDB): domain Bacteria; phylum Pseudomonadota; class Gammaproteobacteria; order Enterobacterales; family Succinivibrionaceae; genus JAXJQF01. The sequence goes on from JAXJQF010000018.1 coordinate 17,365, forward strand.
AATATGTTTTAACTGATAGGTCCTGAATTTTTAAATTGAACATTAATACTAAAAATTGATTACCTCGATTACATTTCGAAATAAATATAATAAAAACATAAAAATAAAATATACAAAGTAAAAGTACAGGGATTAAGTATTATGAAGATATTACCTAACATTATAATCATATTACTAGTTATACTAGCTTCTGCTGTGTTTTTTCCAAGAATAGCAACTGTGATAAAAAAACCGAATCACGAAATGGGGGTTTTTCCAAGCTATTCAATGACTGAAGAGTTTCAAAGAGAATCCGAGAAACTAAAACAAGAGACAATTGTGTTAAAGCAAGAAATTGATCAAGCTATGAAATCTTCAGACATTCAATATGCAAAAGATGTTGCTTCAAAGAACATTGAACATATGTTCTATAAGATGCCTTCAAATTATATAAATTGTAATGCATCTGACTTATATGTTTACTTTGTCTTACAGTTAGAAATTCCTAATGCATACATCATGAATGAAGACATTTATGATTACTTCAAGAGTACCTACCCATATACAAAAGGTTTTGATGATGCTTTAGTTCATGCATATTCTTATAAAGATAACGACAAAGCTAATATGTGGGTATTTTTAACAAACGTTGTTACAAACTCTACTAACGCTGTCGATTATTATGAAGAACTAATGCAATACTGTAATCGTCCTATGAGTGAAGCCATCCCAACATTAAAGCAAATTTATAATGGCGAAAAGAACAACCTTTCAGAACAAATGATACAACGTTTTGATGGGTTCCTTGCTAACATCTCTCCTGAAATAAGAAACTAAGGATAAAAGATTAAACAAGTATAAAAATTTTAAATCAAACCAATATAATCGGGGCGTAAATATTTTTATTTACGCCCCGATTGTTCTGATTTTATTGATTGCAAAAACATATATTATATTGCAATCAAAGCCTCAATCTTAATGACCTGGGAATGTTAAAACTGAAACACAAGGAAGAGAATACTTCTTTTCTACAAGTTCAACTCCACCTAAATCAGGTAAAGCGATTGCAAAAGAACATCCTACAATCTCAGCCTTAGTCTTACTTACTAACTTAATAGCAGCTTCTATAGTACCACCAGTAGCAATTAAGTCATCTACAATTAAAACACGGTCATTTTCGTTTAATGCATCCATATGCATTTCTAATGTATCCATACCATATTCTAATTCATAAGTTTCTTGATATGCTTCTCTTGGCAACTTACCTGGTTTTCTAACTAATACAAATCCGCAGTTTAATTTTGCTGCAACAGCTGCACCAAAAACAAATCCTCTAGCCTCTGTACCTACTACCTTAGTAATACCTCTATCCTTAAATTCATTTGCCATAAGTTCGCACATAATTGGAAATGCTTTTGGATCTTCACATAAAGAGGTTACATCTCTAAACAAAACACCTACTTTTGGAAAATCTTGAATAGACTTAACACTACTATACAAATAATCTATATAATTCATTCAGTTTCTTTCCTATAAAAAACAGTTATTAGCAAGTTAAATCTTAATTTACTTGCTAAGTATAATTCAATAGTTATATTTAAAAACTAAAAGGTATCTCATCTTCTTTAACAACTACTATAGGCTGAAGGTAATTACCTAAACTTATTGTAGTCACTAACTTATATTTAGCATTACTACCAGATTTTATATTTTTTAATAATGTTGTAAAGTTAGCAAGATTTAAAGCAACATTTAAATTGTAATTTCTAGATTCCTTTGCAGGAATGCTTTGAGCTTCTGGTAAAGTTCCTTGAGCTAACAAAGTATCATATAGATAGAAATCGTAAGTCATATCAGTCAAAGGCAATGTAAAGGCGTTCTTATTAGTTAGTTTAAGATTAACAACTGCTGCTGGTGAAAAAATATTATTGTTAAAACTAACACCTTCAACCGCTACATCAGGAGCTACCTGTTTAGCAACTTGAGCACATCCTGACATAAAAAACAAAGTAGTTAAACATAGAGCAAATTTTTTAATAAAATTCATAAGAATATCCTTAGTTACCTTCATAATTTCAATATAATATACGCTTATGTTGTTAAGCATTTTACATTATAACTAAATAAGCTTTTCTTTCAAAGGTAATCAAATGAATTCAAATTACAACAATCAAAAAAACAGTACTACCAACATAACAACTGTACAATCAAATTCTGTAGCCACAATGGATTCTAGCAACATTACCTTAAAAGACTTAGATAACTTTTATTTAGGTGTAATTGAAGGATTCTTCGGCGAGCCTTGGAACAAAGAGCAAAGATTAGACTTTATAAAATGGGCTGCTAATAATAACTTAAAGTTCTTTATTTATTGTCCTAAAAACGATCCCGCTTTAAGACGCTTATGGAAGGATGATTATTCAAAAGAATGGGTGGATTACATTTTAGAATTATCTAATACATGTAAAGAGTACAACATAGATTTTGGTATTGGATTTACCCCTCTTGAAGCAACAAAAGATTTAGATTTAAATCTGCCTTTAATTAAATCAAAAATTAGTTTCTTATTAAAAACATTTTCACCCAAAATACTTGCAATTCTATTTGATGATTTAAAAATTGATAACAACGATGAAGGCATAAAACAAAACCTTGTCTTAAAGGAAATACTTTCAGAAGTTAGTGCTTTTGAAAATGAACAAAAAACTAATTCTTCTTTTAACATTAAAATCATCACTTGTCCTAGTTACTATACTACTGACCCTATACTTGAAAAGGTATTTGGACCAATGCCTAGTAACTACCATAAAGACTTTCTAAAAGATTTACCTGAATATGTAAATGTTTTTTGGACAGGATACAAGGTAATGTCTGACAACTACTCAATAGATGACTTAGAGTATGCAACTAAAATATTAGGCAAAAAACCTTTTATTTGGGACAACTATCCAGTAAATGATGGAAAGAAGTCATCTAATTACTTAAATATTAAACCTTTTACTAATAGAGAAAACACAATATTTTACACAAGTGGTTTAGCTATCAACCCTATGAAACAAATAGAGTTAAGTAAACTTCCTATCTCTACATTCTTATCATCTATTATTGATAAAACTAATAATATCCAAAAAGATAGTAATAGTAACAACTCTTGCCAAGACAGTATTTCCCAAACAAAAAACTGTTGTTGTTTTCCTTTTTCTCTTTTAGAAAATTATAACTTTGCATCACTTATAGAAGATATTGCTAAATCCTATAACTTAGAAGAATGTAAATTATCTGCATTAAAAAACTCCTATTTAGATAAAAAAGATCTAAAGTATTTCTTTTTAAAATACACTTCAACTCTTGCTGATATAAATCTTGATGACATAACTCAAAATCAAAAAAATGAGATAATTCACTGTATCAACGAAATCGCTGACACATACCTTAACATTATGAACGAAATTAATGTAAATAAAGAAAGTGTAGATTTAAAAACACATGAAGAAAACTCAATTTTAGCGGACAAATTTACTTTTATATTAAATATTCAAAATGAAATAGTTAAATACTTGAATGGAGAATATGTGTTTGATCCAAACTGCTTAACTGGATAGCTTATAAGTTTAAAAACTAACTACTTATATTTTTAGTTTAGTTCTCAAATTATTATCTTGCTTGGTCTAAAACGACAGAAGCAGAGTTATTTCTAACTCTGCTTCTTGGTATTGGTCGGTGATGCAGGGTTCGAACCTGCGACCCTCTGGTCCCAAACCAGATGCGCTACCGGGCTGCGCTAATCACCGTCTCATGCGATGTCTTGCATTATAGTGTATTCCTTTTATTAGTCAAGAAAAATTTATGATTTTTTTTACTTTTTTTATTATTTAAGTGAAACTGTATTTTATGTAATCAAATTGAATTAAAATTCACCAACTTTTGAATAACTCTATGTAAATATCTATTACTAAAAACAGTTATCGCAACAAGACGACAATTTCAAAATCTTATTCCTACAAATAAATAAGAACAATTGCCTAATGCAAAATAAAGTCAGAAACATTCAGCACAATGATATGATTATTATAACGAATAGTTTTTTAAGAATAAAAAAGACCGCTTTCGCGGTCTTTTAAAGTTATACGGAGAATAAATGATATCTTATAGTTTAAATGTGCTTAAAGATTCTACTAATTGATTTAAGCCCATTACAGCCTTTGAAACTTCATCACGAGTTGTATTAACAATGTTAGATAACTCTTGTGAATCAACGTTAATGCTTTGCATGTTATCTGAAATTTCAGCTGTTGTAGCAGTTTGTTCTTCAGCGGCTGCAGCAATTTGAGAAATTTGACTATTTACATTATCTACATTTGTAGTAATGTCATTTAATAATTTTTCAATTACAGCAGTTTCATTTGCTAAATTATCCATATTAGCTACAGATTCATGAATAGACTGGTTAGCTACGTTTGCATTCTGCTGAATTTGTTCTACCATTGCAGTGATTTCAGATGTAGATGCAGAAGTTCTTGATGCTAATGCGCGAACTTCATCAGCTACCACTGCGAAACCTCTACCGTATTCACCAGCACGAGCAGCTTCGATAGCAGCATTTAATGCTAATAAGTTAGTTTGGTTTGCAATATCAGCGATTGTTTCAACAATAGTACCAATCTTTTGAGCTTGTTCTACTAATGAATCGATATTATCGGCATCTTCTTTAGATTTGATAACTTGGTCATGAATAACAGTAATTGTTTCTTGTACTTTTGAAACACCAGTATTAGTGATACCACTTGAGTATTCTGCTGTATGAGCAGCATTTTCACAATTTGAAGCAATATCTGTTGTTGTTTGTACCATTTGCTCAGCAGCTGTCGCTACAGTTAAACATCTTGTTTGAGAGTTTTGAGCACTTTCATCAATTCTTGCAGAAAATTCATTAATGTTTTGGATATCTCTTGAAATTACATCAGAGTTAGTAATTACATTCTCAACAATATGTCTTAAACCAATTCTAGTCTTTTCTAATGAAATCAACAAATTACCTAATTCATCCTGTAAATCTGTCTTGATTTCATGAGTTAAATCACCATCAGCTAAGTAATTAGTATTTTCAACTGCTTTATTTACAGCTGTTAAAATAATATTAGTTAATGAATAGAATACCCAAGCTGATAAAACGATAATAGCAAAACCAACTAATAAAATTGTATAAATCTTAGAATCGTCAGCTAATTCTTGGATACTTTTAGCTAAATTATTTGTATATAACTGTCTTAATTCAGCATTAGCCTTAATTAAGGCAGTTAATTTATCAAACATAATTTCATCGTAAAATTTGGCAGTAGCAGCAACATCTACACTTGGCTTACTTAATAAAGGCTTTAAATCTTTATTATAAGATACTTGCACCCCTTCTACAGCCGCTCTAATCTTTGCAATGATTTCTTCTGAACCTTTAATATCTGCAACAATTTCATTTTGAGTTTGTTCAATAATCTTAGGAAGATCCTTATGTTCGATTTGGCTAATATAATCAAATAATTCTTGTTCAGCCTGAGCAGAATAATTTTCCTTAGGTTCTAAACAGAAATTTAAAATTTTAACGCGAGCTTTTGCTACAGTTTCTCCCATTTCATCAATTGCATGAGCTGTATTTGCTAAAATATGTTCAGCTGCTAATGCATTGACATGTCCAGTTCTAGTAATATTATATGAAACAATAAGCATTATTATTAACAAAGAAGCTATCAGAACGAAAGCGGTCAAAAACTTTGTCTTAATCTTAGCGGTTTTCAAAAAGTTCATAGACTAATACCTTTAAGTTATTATTTATAAAACTCCCTCGCCATACTACAAATACAACGAAAGAAGGTAGCACTAAAGATATTTTACTCTAAAAAATCATCTAAAAAAGGTCACGAATCTCATTTTTGGCCAAAAAAAGACAAAATCCATAAAAATGCATAAAATTATTAATAAATTCTACATCAATACGTTATTTTATTAAGAAAAACGAATACAAGTTAAACAACTAAACTTTTTTACTTTTATTTTTTTAAATAATTATCCAAATATCTTTTTTAGATAATTTAATAAAGCCAACCGTGGTTAAAAATTCATGCTATTAACGATTTTTGTGATGTTGCAAATTCCGTAAACACATCAAATTGATTAAGAAAATTAAAACAACTTAGAATACAGATATTCAAATCCTCCTTTTCTCTACAACATAAAATAGACTTTTTTCTAAAAAATGTTATAGTGTAAATGCTTTAAAACAACACATATAGCATATGAATTTATTCATATTGTATTGTGTTCTTTAGTATCAAATTTTTTAACATTATCTGTATAAGCTATGTATTCAAATTTAAAACAATCATTCAACAATTTTATCGTATCTCCAGCATTCATTAACCTTGTTCAATCAAAAGGCGAAAACCCCTACCAAATCGCAATTGGTATATTTAACGCATTCTTTAATGGAGATTTTGGAAAAGTTGAAGCAAGTACAGTTAATGACAACCTTAAAGCTTTTAAAACCAAAAATAAATCTGTTTTTCTAAAAGGAAACTACCAGTACTGTAACAATAAGGTAATTATTAGAGGTTACATCGGTAACGGAATTGCAATAATGGTTCCAGCTGAGTTAAAAGAAATAGCTCAAGATGAAAAATGGACATCTGTAAACATTGAAGAAGAGTTATCTCAAATAGAAAGCTACAAGTTAGACTTATTCGCAAAAAAATACTAAGAGAACTAGTAATATAGTATTGATGTAAACACTTAACAACAAGTTTGTAATTGACTTCGATGTTATTGGTAGTTATCTAACCTCATCTTTATGATAGTTAGTTCACAGGTTACATCTTATTATTACTTAATTTTTCTCACCTATCCTTAAGTGAATCGTAAAAATATAAAAAAAACATTTCTTTTTATAACATTTGTCTAATTTTGAAATAAAAACTAGATAATTATTATTTTTTTGAAATTAGCTTAATTTTATTTAAGTATAAATGTATTAGAATTAATTTATCAAATATTTAAATAAGAATTATATAAATTTTAAAAATGCATTATTAATCAAAAACTATTGGGCATAAATATGAAAAAAATAGTAATTATTGTAATTCTATTAATACTAGGTATTGTTTACTATTTATATAGTAACTACCAAGATTACAATAAATTATCTAAGATATATGGTAATGTTGAAATTCATCAAGTAAGTCTTGCTTTCGAAGAATCTGGCAGAATAAAAGAGTTAAAATATAGAGAAGGCGCTTATGTTAAAAAAGGTGAATTTTTAGCTCAAATAGACGATACTACCCTTCAATTACAATTAGATTCTCTTAAAATTGAATTACAAAAATCAAAGAATTTATTAGAGAAATTACAAAACGGCTCACGTATTCAAGAAATAGAATTAGCAAAAGAAACCTTAAATAAAGCAATTGCATTAAACAAAGTAGCAATACTTGATTATGAACGTAAACAACAGATGTTCATCAAGACTAATGGTAAAGGCATCAGTCAATCCGAAGTAGACGCTGCCCTTTCACAAAAGGATGCTAATCAAGCAGAGGTTTTAGCATTAAAACAAAACCTAAGTCTATTGCAAGAAGGTAGCAGAAAAGAAGATATAGAAGATGCAAAACTAAATGTTAAACTAATTGAATCAAAAATTGCATCTTTAGAAAATCAAATCTCAAAAACAACCTTAATCGCACCTCAAGACGGAATTATTCGCTCAAGATACCAAGAAGTTGGAGACTTAACCTCTCCAAGCCAATTGGTATACTCAATTTTATTAAACAATCAAAAATGGGTTCGTGCATACGTATCTGAAGTTTTACTTGAAAAGATTAAGCTAGGCGATAAAGTTAAGTTATCTATTGATTCATTAGATAGCGATATACAATTTGATGGGACTATTGGATTTATTTCAGGTGTAAGTGAATTTACTCCAAAAAATATTGAAACTCCAGATCTAAGAACAAACCTAGTATATGAAATCAAAATTGAAGTAAACGACCCTAAAGACAAATTAAAATTAGGTATGCCTGTAACTGTATCTTTATTATAAGTTACTCAAAATATAATAATATGAATTTAAACAACGTTATTGAAGCTAAAAATGTTAATAAGATATTTGTCCAATCGGGCAAAGATGATGTTGTTGCACTAAAAAACATAAATTTCACAGCCGAAAAAGGTAAAATCAATATATTAGTAGGTCCTGACAGTTCAGGAAAAACTACCTTCTTACGCCTATGTGCTGGATTACTTAATATCACTAGTGGAGATATCTTTATCCTAAATAAAGACATCAAAACTAATAAGCAATTTATCCAATCAAACATTAGCTACATGCCTCAAAAGTTCGGTCTATACGAAGATTTAACCGTACATGAGAATATCACCTTATACGCAAAACTATTTGGTATAAAGGGAGAAGCAAAAGAACAAAAATATAAGCAATTATTAGAAATTACTGATTTAACAAGATTTAAGGATAGATTAGCAGGTAATCTATCTGGAGGTATGAAACAAAAGCTGGGTCTTGCTTGTACTATGATTTCAAATCCGAAAGTACTTCTTCTTGACGAACCATGTGTAGGTGTTGACCCTTTATCTAGAAGAGATCTTTGGAAAATTATTAAAGACTTAGCCAAGACCTCTGAATGTTCTATTATCGTAAGCACCGCTTATATTGATGAATGTGAACACGCGGATAAAGTAACCATTTTCCATGAAGGTGAAATCATCGCTAACATGACATCTGACGATTTAAAAAACGTTGCTAAAGGTAAAACCTATACTGTCAAAATTTCAAAAGAATTTAACCAAAGAGAAGTTCAAGCGTTTTTAATTGAACAACACCAACAAATTATCGATGCTATTCCATTATCAGGTAATATAAATATTACAATTATGGAAGGGAAAACTATTGAAAAAGTAATAGAAGAAATTCCTCTTCTTAAAAAATTTACAATAGAAGAACGTCCTTCTTCGTATGAAGACGGTTTTATGCAAATTTTTAGAAACAAAAAATCTAAATACGCCGAATTTAAAGATAAAATTCAATTAAATGAACAAACAACTCAAAAAGAAAACGCAAATACTACACCAATTATTGATATTAAAGACTTAGTAAAGAAATTTGATAAGTTTACTGCTGTAAATCACACTTCTTTCAATGTATCTAAAGGAGAAATTTTTGGTCTATTAGGTCCCAATGGTGCTGGTAAAACAACCACTTTTAAAATTCTATGTGGACTAATACCTGCAACATCAGGTTGTGCTACTGTAGCAGGTTACGACCTCTTTACGTCAAGAGATATCGCACGAAAAAAAATTGGGTATGTAGCCCAGAAATTTTCATTATATGGAGATCTATCTGTGCTTGAGAACCTCAAGTTTTTTGGAGGAATATACGGAATTCCTAAAAAGCAACTAAAGTTCAGGATTGAAGAAGTAATTAACGATTATGAACTCTATGATGTTTTAAATGACAAATCCGGAGAACTTCCTGGAGGATACAAGCAAAGACTATCTATGGCTGTAGGAACTATACATAAACCAGAGATATTATTCTTAGATGAACCTACAAGTGGTATAGACCCACTTACAAGAAGAATGTTTTGGCACAAAATTTCGCTTATCGCTCAAAATGGTACCACGATTATCATCACTACCCACTTCCTTGAAGAATCAGAATACTGCAACAAGATTATGATTCAAGATGGTGGACAAATGATTGCCTTTGGCACGCCAAAAGAAGTTAGACAACAAGGAGGAGAATCCGAAAATTCCCCGCTAACCATGGAACAAGTATTTATAAACATAGTTGAGCAATCTAGAGGTGATTCAAAATGAAAGCAATAAAAGAATCTCTTTCTAGAATTAAGCAGCTAACTATCAAAGAGTTTAAGCAACTGTTTCGTGACAAATCTAATTTATTACTTGGTATCGGATTGCCTATCATTTTGATATTCATATTTGGATATGGAATTTCATTTGATATCAATAATGTAAACATAGGTGTAGTAGACTATGATAGAAGTGAGACTACACATAACATTAAAGCTAATATAAATGGCTCAAAGTACTTTACTGTTATTGACTTGAAGTCTATTCAGGAAGCAGAAATTTATTTTGACCAACAAAAGATTGAAGGTTTTATTGAAATACCAAATGACTTTACAGCAAATATTCAAAAAAATAATGCAAAAATAAATATCATCTTAAATGGTATTGACACCAATAGAGCTCAAAATATTCTATCATACCTACAACAAACTGTTGCTCAAGCTCAAACCAAATATCAGTCTAACTCCTCTTCTCCTATTGGTGTTCAAGTAATATCAAATATGAGATATAACAGCGCTCAAATTTCAAGATGGTACTTAATACCTGGGTTGATTGTACTGATTATTACTCTTATCGGCACCTTTTTGACTGCATTAGTTATGGCAAGAGAATGGGAACGAGGCACATTAGAGGCAATTTTTGTTACGCCTATTCATCCAATAGAAATTTTAGTTGGCAAAATTACACCTTACTTTTGTGTTGGACTTTTAGGTTTAAGTTTATGCATGCTTGCCGCTAAACTATTGTTTGGTATTCCTCTTCATGGAAGCCTAATTCTTTTATACATATTTTCTATGCTGTATCTACTTATAACCTTATGTATAGGTTTACTTATTAGTATACTTACTAAAAACCAATTCGTAGCAAGCCAGTTAGCTGTATTAAGTAGTTTCTTACCATGTTTAATGCTTTCAGAATTTATCTTCGATCTACGCAATGTTCCAGATATAATAAACATTATCGGACACTGTCTACCTGCTATTTATTATTTAAAAATAATTAAATCTCTTTATTTAGCTGGTAATATTGAAATACTAATGCTGAAAAATGGTTTAGTGTTATTAGGTTTTGCCTTCATTCTAGTTACTTTAACATTAAAGCTAACCAAGAAATCACTTGAATAAAAGAGAGGGAAAAAATGTTAGCAAATATTATTACTTTCTTTTATATGCTTAAAGCTTTAATCGTTAAAGAATTTTTAGCGATTATAAAAGACAAAGCCTCTCGTTCCATTTTAATTATTCCCCCTATTATTCAATCAATTATTTTTGGTAATGTTGCAACCTATGATCTGCAAAATGTAAATTACGTTTTTGTAGATAATGCTAACACTTATGAATCAAGATTACTTAACGACAATATTAAAAGTAGCAAATTTTTCAATGAGATCGAAACTGATGGTTCCTTTAATACCATTAATAATCTTTTTGCTGAACAAAAGATAATAATGATTATTCAAGTTGATAACAAATTCTCTGATGATTTAAAAAATAAGCAAGGTACTTACATTCAAGCTACTGTTGATGGCAGAAACTCTACATCTGCAGGTACAGCTCTATTCTATCTCTCAAATGTTGTAAACAATTTTAATAAAGAAACCTTAAAACTAAACATCTCTCCCATTAAATACGAATACAGATATCGTTTTAATGAAAATAATGTTACAAGATGGAATATAATGCCATCGCTGATTGCAACCTTAAGTATGATTCAAATAATCATGCTAGCTTCCTTTGCAATTGCAAGAGAAAGAGAAAAAGGAACATTTGAGCAATTACTAGTAACCCCCGCTAGTTCTACTATTATTCTAATAGGTAAATCTATTGCACCAATCATCATAGGCATTGGTCAATCTACAATTATTCTATTAGTATCACTATTTGTATTTAACATTAAATTTATTGGAAGCTATGTAGACTTATATATCAGCCTTTTTTTATTCTCATCTGCATGTGTAGGTATAGGTTTAACAATTTCATCGCTATCTGCAAACATGCAGCAAGCAATGCTTTATTCGTTTGTTATATTAATTCCTCTATGCTTATTATCTGGGCTAATGACACCAATATCAAACATGCCAGAAGTATGGCAACATATTATGTATATCAATCCTTTAAAATATGAGATCGATATGTGTAAGAGAATTTACTTAGAGGGCGCAAGTATAAAAGACCTATACTACAATACTATTCCTTTGCTAGCCATTTCTACTATAACAATGCCTATAGCTAGTTACTACTTCAAGAATAAGACCTAGAAAAACAAAAGAATATCTTTGAATGTCTTTAAACTCTAATATCTTTTAAACTCTCAATGACGTTGAGAGTTTTTTATTTAATATTCTAAGACTTTGCATAATCTTAAAAAAGTTATGAACGTCGATAGTAAATTATAACTAAATTATTCGAAATAACTACCAAACAAAAACCCCTTCATACTGTTTGTATAAAGGGGTTTTATAGAAACTATAGTTTAATCAAAATACTTATTAGCAATTAACTTTTCTTTAAGAGTTTCGTAATTACCTTTATTCTTCTTTAACAACGTTAACCAATGCTTATGCTTAACAGCGTTAGGATATATATTAGATGAAGGATCATATATATAAGCCATGCAAGCCATAGCAAGTTGCTTATCTTCTGGTGATTTCATACTATTTTCAATCCAATATTGAGCTGTTGTAAAATCTTTTTCAACACCAATACCTAAAGCATAAAAAACACCTAACTGCAATCTTGCTCTTGGGAACCAATCCTTATGATTTGAAGCTTGTTCTAATAACTCTAAAGCTTTCTTATCATCTTGTTCTACACCTAACCCCTTATGGTAAGCAAGAGATAAAAATGCCATTGCCTTAGGATCATCATTTTCTTTAATAGCTTCTTCAAGTAACTTTATACCATTATTCTTGCTTGAATTATTTATACCATGAATAATATATAAGCGACCTAATCTAGATTTTGAATCTAAATAATTCTTTGAAGCAGACTTGTTGTAATATTCCATTGCTTTAGAAAAGTTCTTTTCTACACCTTTTCCTTCTTCATATAAGGTTGCTAATGTAAATTCTGCTTCAACAAGACCTTGTTCTGTTGCTAATTTAATAAAATTAACACCTGATTTATAATCATTTGGAATGTTTAAAACATTATTTTCTGTTACTAAAGCATTACCATACATTAATTGGGCTTGGGCATATCCTTTGTATGCACTACTTCTAATATACTCAGCAGCTTTTGTCAAATTGCGAATACATCCTTGTGCATTTAAGTTCATAAGTCCCACGTAGTACATTGCTTTTGGATTGTCGTTTTGAACTTTTTCAAAATATGACATCGCTGCATTGTAATCTTTCTCGTTATATAAGATCTCTCCGAATAAGGTTTGCCCATCTGGATTTTCACCCATAGCAGACATTCTTACATACTTAACACCTAATTCTTGTAACTCTTTACTATCTTGCTTTAATAACCAAGCTGCATAATCATGCATAGATTGATAATCACCTCTTTCTGTTCCAATCTGTGCATTTTTAACTTCCCCATATTGCTTTAAATAAGCAACAGCTCTGTCTTCATGCCATGTAGCAGCTTTCTCAAGATAATCATAACCTTCTAGGAACTTATCGTGATTAATTAAAAAGATACCATACTCATATTGAGCATCAGGTCTACCTGCATCAGCCGCTCTTTGTAACCAACCATATGAATCGGCCTCTGATACGATATCAGGATGTTTTTGCGCTATCGTGTATAACGCATACATCGCTTTGTCATTATTATCATTATCCGCAAGTTTAACTAAAATATTCTTTGCATCTTGGTAGTTACCTTCGTTCATTAAAGCTTCAGCTTCTTCATAGCTACCACCAAAACAGCCTGTAGTGATAGCACTTGAAAGTAGTAACATCGCAAATGTCTTGTTTATTCTCATTTTATATAACCACTATCGATTATTGCTTTTATCTAATAAATTCTTGATTATGAAGTAATACTAAAAAAAAACGATAATTCATGTATAAAGCACAAAATAAAATAAATAAAAATCAATCAACTTAATCTAAATTAGTGATTAGGTAGCTTTAATTTTATGCATTACTAAAATACCAAATAATCATTACCGTTAGGAATATTGTAAATACAATACTTGTATCAACATTATAAGTAAAATAAACTTATATTTAAAATAATAATGATTTTTTAAGCACAAAAAAGATATTTAGATCTTATTTTTATTGTTATAAACTGTTGTTTAAAAGATTATTTAACAAGAACTGCTTTTAATTTAACCAATTATTTCTTTTCAGATACTTTAATTACATAATAAAGTTAATCTTTTGAATAAATTTAAACTCTAATTCTAAATTTTAGACCAAAATCTACTCACCTTCTCTTCTGAATATCAAATACAAGCATAAATCTCTTAATATTCTTTTATTATTATTTAAAATATGTCAATATAGTTGTAGTGATCATCCCAGGTGATAAGTGATTGTATTACTGCGCTAATAGTAACCAATCCATATTTGATTAAGCTACATTTTGAATATTTGTTTTATGAAATTAAATTAGTTTAATCATTCTTCACTACATAACTTTTAATACAAACTTAAGTAAATTATATAAACAAAGGATATATTGTGACTAAAAAGATTAGTGCTGTAGTTATTTGTTGTCATGTAGATTCTGTCTCCAATAGAGCCACAATTGATGAACTTATTTCTTTCTTAAACATTAACAACATCAAAGTATATTTAGAAGAAACAGCATACAACATCTGCAACACTCCTTTTGCACCTATTGATTTTGATATAAAAAACGTAATAAACATCAACTCTGTTAAACAAATAGACGCGGAGCTATTTGTTGTAATAGGTGGTGACGGTTCCATGCTTGGAACTTGTAGAGACATTGCAAAACACAATATACCTGTTATAGGAATCAACAAAGGCCATTTGGGGTTCTTAACTGATTTAGACCCTGAAAACTTTAAAGAAAATCTAACTAAGGTTATCAATGGTGAATACACCTTAGAACAACGATTCTTCTTACAAACATCAGTATTACAACACAACAAAATTATCCATCAAAGTTTAGCATTAAATGAAGCTGTAGTTCATAGTGAAAAGTCTGCACACATGATCGACTTTTCAATATACGTAAGTGACGCCTTTATGTATTCTCAAAAAGCAGACGGCATAATCATATCAACTCCAACAGGTTCAACAGCATACAATCTATCAGCAGGTGGACCAATTATCGAGCCATCACTAGACGTTATCTCTGTTGTTCCTATGTTCCCTCACTCTATGAACTGTCGTCCATTTATTGTTAGTGCTCAAAACGTAATTAAAATAGCTTTTGCTGAAGAACTAGATGAAGACATTATAGTTTCATGTGACGGTCAAATAGTAATGGAAGCTAATAAAGACTGCGTAATTGAAATCCAAAAATGTCCTATCAATTTATGCATATGTCACCCTCATTCTTATGACTATTATAAAGTTTTAAGATCTAAACTAGGTTTTGCTTCAAAATTTATTAACTAAAAGTTTAACGTTAAGCATTTTTAAAATTAAAATGTTTTAAACAATATTATTTATAGATATTTACATATTTGTACGTTTGAACTTTTATAAATAAAAAAAACAAAAATACAAATTATACATATATTTAAAGCAACTTAATAACTAACTGTTAGTGTTTAACAATAATAAAATTATAGTAATTAAAGTTTGGAAAATTTTTTATGGCTTCACCACTTACCCCAAATGTAAAGCAAGAAACAGATTTAAAAAACAAAACCAAAGACGCACTAAACGAATCAAATATTCGTAAACGTCTTAAAAATACAAAGAACAAAATTGCTTACAAGCCCGACGACTGTGAAGCAATGATGAATTTAATAACCTTAAAAGAAAAAAGTCAGACAAAAAGAATGTTGCGTCATAATATGTTCTTTTTTCCAAAAAACGAAAATATTCTTCATAAAATTGTAAGTCTAAATTGGGCACATCAAAAGTTTACTTTTATAAACCTAATTATATTAGTAGCATTAACCCTAAATTTAAAAACAACCTTATTTAAAGAAGCTAACTTTATTTACTTTCTAGAACTAGATAGTGATACAGCTACAGTAATTTGTTGGGCATACCTTATAATTATAGCCTTAATCTTCAT
This sequence comes from Ruminobacter sp., assembly GCA_036311285.1. Lineage (GTDB taxonomy): Bacteria > Pseudomonadota > Gammaproteobacteria > Enterobacterales > Succinivibrionaceae > JAXJQF01. Next base: position 33,393 of record JAXJQF010000018.1, read on the forward strand.
TTCTAGAATCAAGATTCTTTACGTAACAGATAAACGTCTTCTATTTTGTACATCAACTAGAAAAGTTTATCGTGAAGTATATAGTGGCGATATTCGTAATTATGCCATTGGACAAAACATAATCAAAGAAAGTGGTATAAATGAAAACGCCAAAATAAATAAAAACGACCTTCAAATAATTGATAGACACAACCGTGTTTACGTTTTCCCAATCGATAAGTTCTATGATAAAGAAAAAGCTTTAAGCTATATCGATGATACTGTAAATATAATCAAAAGCAAAGCTAACGCTGAAAATGCAAAAGAATCAAGAAACAAGATGGAATTTGAGAACGATGAACAACAAGTTTTAAATTCATCAAAAGAGCAAGATATTGACTTAATTCAAGACAGCCTAAGTTTAGATAATATAGAAAACATTGAAGATATCAGTGTTTTAGAAACAAAAATTGATGAAAATTCTCAGATAATTCTTGTTCAAGAAACTGAAGAAAAACAAAGCTAAAAGCTAAGTAATCTTGTTCAATAAAAAAACAAAAGCAGCATAATAAAATATTATGCTGCTTTCTTTAAATCAAATAACCAAAATCCAATTACGAACTAAAAATTATCATTCTTGAATTATTGAGTAACCACCTTTGCTTTAATCATTTTATGTTTTTCGACTACATTCTTGCCTTTCTTTATAAAACGATTAGCAAGTGTATGAGCGATAAACACACTTCTGTGTTGACCACCTGTACATCCAACAGCAATAGTTACATAACTTCTGTTATTTCTTTCAAGATATGGAATCCAACTATTAATTAGCATTTCAATTTGTTGTGTATACAACTGAACCTCTGGATAGTTAGCAAAAAATTTCTGCACTTCTTTATCAAGTCCTGTCAATGTTCTTAAAGACGGAACCCAATGAGGATTTGGTAAGAATCTAGCATCAAAGACAAAATCTGCATCCTTTACAATACCATGCTTAAATCCAAATGATTGAAACACATAAGTAATTTCTTTTGTTTTCTTACCTAGTACTAATGATGACACTTTATCAGCTAAATCGTAAACGGTAAGATTAGAAGTATCAATCATCACATCCGTATTTTCAGCAACTATATCTAAAATTGCATGCTCTTTCTTTATTGCTTCTTCTAATGTTAAAGGCTCAACCCCTTCCTTTCTTATCTTTGACAAAGGGTGTAATCTCTTAGTTTCTTCAAATCTTTTTATTAAGATATCATCTTCAGCATCTAAAAAAACACTAATGATTTCATTTGAAGCTTCTTTTTTAAGATCAGAAAAATATTTTAAAAACACATTTGCTTGTTTTGGCAAGTTTCTGATATCGACACTTACCGCAAGTAATTGATGCTCTGGTTTCTTTAAGTCAATTAAGTTAGGCAACAACTCTAAAGGAATATTATCAACACAATAAAATCCTAGATCTTCTAAAACCTTAAGTACAACTGATTTCCCAGCTCCACTTCTTCCACTAACAATAAATAGTTTCATATTATTATATTTCTTAGAGTACTTTATAATTTCTAAATATTTATTACATCGATTATCTAAAAGAGATTAATCCATTACCATTCAATAATCTCTCTAACATTCTATCTATACATACGTATATTTTACACCAAATACAAGAATTGATAATATGAGAAGACAATCATTTACTGATAATTTTGTTCTATTAACATTAGTTTTTACATATAAGCAACCTGTAACCTAAAATTTTACAAAAGTAATTTTATTACACAAGAAATTTACAAAAACTACATCGATTTTTCATAAGAATGGCTATATTCAAGCATTTGTTTGTGATTTCTATCTAATTTTTGCTCTATATTCTTTGCTTTTAACCTACGTTTTTCAATTTTTGATCGTTTTTAAACCAACCAGAAATAAGTTTTATTAAATATTTTTGTAAATATTTTACTTTTTTTACTTGCGTTTTGTGAGAAATATCACTATTATGTAATTGTGAGTTGGAAACAACGAGCAAAATAAATATAAATATAATGAGGAAATAAATATGAAAAGATTATTTTTAAAGAAATTAGCTAACACTCGCAGATTAGCACCTGTTACAGCTAAGTACAACTTCGAATACATTAAGTAATCGATTCTGTACACAAGAACAATTTGTAGTTATTATCATCAACCTTCTTGAAAAAGAATAAGGAAAACAAAATGTTAAGATTATTTTTAAAGAAGAATGACATTGTAGTAGCATATCCTCCAGTATCGAAAGCTTACGGCTTCAGCTACGTAAAATAATATAATACAAATACGTTAGCTAAAATGCCTTAAAAGCCTTACATATACATATAAATTTTAGCTATTACACTGTACATTAAATAAAACATAAATAAATTAGACCAAAAGAGAGCCCAAAAGGCTCTTTTTTAGTTTTCTTAATCTATTTTTATTATATTTAGAAGTTTAAAGCCTTAAAAGACAATACTTTTACTAGTTAAGATAATAAATTTTCTAAAACTCAATTAACTTTAACACATCCAAACTTAAACAACATCCCCAAAAATACAAGGCTATATTTTTTTTATAAATGTGAGACATACAATAATTTTTGAAATAAAAAAATTTTTTAATAGGATTTTGATCATAGTATTGTTAAAATATAAGTATGGTTAGCTATAAAACCAATACAGAATACAAAAAATTATGATTCTTTTATAGGTCATATAAGCGAGAACATAATAAACATATAAGGCTTTTGTTAAAACTTGTCATATCCCCGAAAATGAATAAAGCATAGACGAAGGTCGATAAAACTGATTGATTATGAGTATAAAATATTATGATCCAAAGCTTGCTCATGGATTCGTGTCAACGCATTGTTTAGTTAATAAAGATTGTCCTAACTTAATGTTGACTGCGAAAACGTGGCAAGCTTTTCATATTATGCAAGAAGCTGCTCTAAAAGATGGTATCAAACTAGAAATTGCTTCAGCATTTCGTTCATTCGAAAGACAAAAATTAATCTTTTCAGAAAAGTTTAAAGGCAATCGCCCTGTTCTTACTCCTGAAGAAGATGTAATTGAAAATTTTAATTCTCTAAGTGACCTTGAAAAAGTAAAAGCAATAACTTTCTTTAGTGCAATACCTGGTTTATCTCGTCATCATTATGGAACAGACATAGATGTATATGCATCTAACCTATTATCTGAAAATGAAAAACTAAATCTAACCAATAAAGTATACTCAACAGGAAGCCAAGCAAAACTAAGCGAATGGTTAACTGACAATATGCAAAAATTTTATTTTTTTAGGCCATACCAAACAAAAAACTCGTTATATGCAAACGAACTTTGGCATATAAGCTATTACCCAGAAGCAGACAAATTTACAGAGCATTTAGATAAAGTCGAATGTTTAGATTTTCTTTCAAAAAATATTGATTTTGGACGTGAAGCTATATTAAATATTGTAGAAAATGAGTTTGACGATAGATTTAAACTGTTTTTTAATAAGTTTTAGAGATTTTAACAAGTAAAATCATGAGATACATCATAAATTTGAACAATTCTTACTCAAAATAAAAGAAAACCAACAAATTTATTGAAATAATTAACTTATAAAACCAAAAAAAATTAAAACAACAATTCAAAATTAACAAAAAAAATAGTAAAGCGTATTATTAAAAAAATATAAATAAAATAAACAAGAGTTATAAATACATATTTACAAAACAACAATTAATAAAATATGTTTATTTATAACAAAATAGATATTAATTGGGATAAAGAGCTGGTCAGGACAGAATTCTTATAATAAACAAACAACCAAACACTGCCTGCTGCTCTCAATATATAATTATGATCGAGAGGTTTGTTTATGACTATTTTAGTATTATGTTTAATTATTGCTTCAACATTTACTATTTCTTTAATCTATCTTGCATATCGCGAAAGTTTAATTATAGGTGAACAACATCTAAGAAACTATTCTATTCGTATAGAAAAGCAACGCGATGAAATTATGAATGATGAATCATTATCTGAAAAAGAAAAGCAAGAAAAGATTGTTACTTTATTAAGCGAATACGAAGAATACAGTTTCTAACTGTTTGGGTGTGACATAAAATTCGTGTATTCCTGTTAAGTCTGTTAATATTAAAGACTTAATTGGAGTTATATGAATATGGCAAAAAAAGATATTAAGCGAAATCCAGCTGCTGAAAAAAT
>JAXJQF010000019.1:0-2253 GCA_036311285.1 Ruminobacter sp.
GTATTAGTAGAAAAAGCAAAAGCTGCTCTATAATACTTCTTCATTGTAAAAAAATATAATATAAGAGGACGCAAGTCCTCTTTTTTATTTTTAATAATATTTACATTTAGATTTAGATTTAGATTTGTAAATGTAAAAGTTGTTTGTTCTAATAATATATCTAATTAACAAAATATATTGTTATAGTCTTTTTGTAAAACAGAGTTTTTGTAAATAATACCCATTCTTTGAAGTTTTTTTTTGTAACTATGAATGGGTATAAACTCCCCAAACTCTGGGGAGTTTTCTTATTAAAAAGAATCATCGTTGTCTTCTAATAAATCTTCTTCATATTCTATATCAAATTCTGATTCAGGCATTGCTATTTCTAACCCTTCTAGTAATTCTTTCTTTTTACCAACAATTTCTGAAAAATATCCACCTTCAGGGAATATTGTTTGAGTAATATTTGAAAGAGACGAAAGCATTTTAGGAACTGAATCATATGGAAGTTGTATACCTTTAGCTAGAGCATTATGAATTCGATGTCTTAGCATACAAAGAATACCACATGATAAAAAATGTATAAAAATTTTACCAGGTAGTGTTTTTGATGATGAAACTCTTAATCTTCTAGCTCCTGTAAAATCTTTTAATTTTCTAAAGCTTTCTTCAACTTCATTACGTTCTTTATAAGCTATAGCAGCTTCTACAGGATCTTTAATTATATCGCTTACAAGAACTCTTATACCTTTACAAAGCATATATTCAAACTTTTTAGTATGATTTATTACGTTCCTGTCATTTGAATCTTTGGTAACATAAGTTGTTAAAAAGTTTACTTCATCTAAAGATAATTCTTCATTATTATTTTGCTTTTCTAAAAGTTCTGCGATTCTTATACGAAAACGATCATCAGCATCATTTCTAATGTTATGATCAAGATAGATATGAACATACATTTTGCCTTTTTCGCGTTTACATCTGGCAGAATCTTTATTGTAGTTTCCAGGGTAACTCCAGTTGATTTCTTCAGTTATAACGTTTTGTTCTAATTTTCTATTAAAGCTACAATCATCAAGTAATAGAGATAAATTATTAGTAATCAAGTTTTTGCAAATAGTAAAATTTGTTCTCATATTAAGTATAAAACTTTGGTTGTCTTGATAAAACTTGTGTATATTGCTAACAGAACCATAACCTTTATCGGCAACAAGAATAGCTCTTCTGTTTATACCCATTCTTGCATACTCTTTAAGTAAATGATTTACAGTTGATACATCTGGTGTTGCTCCTGCATAATGTCTATAATAAAGTGGACATCCTGTTTGTTGATTTACTAACATTACAATGTTTATTTGTTTTAATTGATCTCCATCTTTATTATGTCCCCATTCAGCATAATCAAGATTATCTGAACTTGTCGAAATTGATGTAGAATCTAAAGCATAATAAACATTTGAAGAATAATTCTCTTCCTCCTTAAGGCTTAATTCATTGAGTCTCTTTAAGAATGTATCTATCTTATCTTGACTTATATGTTGAAGAAATTTTGTTATGCTACTTACAGATAAAGGTCTATGAAAAGGTAATCTAGTCATTGCTGCAAAATCTTCGTAAAGATACATTTCTTTATCTGGTTCAATTGCTTTGAAATATGCAAGGGATAAAAGTTTTTGAGCACCATAATAATTATCAAAAGTTCTTGTTAGAGCTTTTGATAATGGTGTTGAAGCGATCACTTGGTCAAGCAACCAAGTAGAACCAGCATGAAGAACTTTCATAGCAGTAGCTTTTTGTATGAATAATAAATTTTCTTCAGTTTCTTCCGACTGTGTAAATTCAAGTTTATAGCGTATTAGTTTGCCTTTTGATTTTTTAGTATCAATGACTCTAGTTGTTTTTAATTTTCGTAAAATAGGAAAGGTATTTAGAAACTCTTCCGTCCATTCAATAACACCTAATAATCCTCCGTCAACTATTTTGCCAACAGTTGATGTTTTACCTTTAACTCTTATTGATGTACGTTGTTCTGAGTCCCATGCGTTTTGATAAGTACACACATAAGTATATTTACCATTTCGATTAAATAGCAAAGCAGGTAGTTTTGGAATGTCGATTACAGCCATGAATATTGTCCTATAGTTACGTATTACTATGTAACTATGATAACATAAAAAATTTAAGAAGTCACTTATTTTTTAAGGACTTCTTAAAAATTTATTTGTAGGATGTAACTATAATTTCAAAGAATGGGAGAAATATAAAGGGGGA
>JAXJQF010000020.1:0-19233 GCA_036311285.1 Ruminobacter sp.
ATTAACTATTAAACAATACGAAAGAATTAGCAATTTTACATTTAAATAATCTTTACAAAACTGAGCTGAATTCCTGTTTTTCTCACAAGAATTTGGCTCAAAACTCTAAAGTCAGGTATTATAAAAAAATTGTTTATTTTTTAATTATGAAGCATACGTCTCATTTTGAAAGAAGTTTCTTTTTGATATCTTTTTTAATATCAATTGTATATAATTGTGTGAATTTGTTATTAGGTTTGAAGAGGATGTAATGCAGAGAACAGATTTTTTCTTTGATTTGCCAGAAGAACTGATTGCGAAGTTTCCTGCAGAGCAAAGAACACATAGTAGATTATTAACTCTTGAAGGACAAAGTGGGAATATTTGTGATAAGCACTTTTACGATATAGTTGATTTAATTAACGAAGGTGATTTAATTGTTTTTAACAACACTAAGGTTATTCCTGCAAGAGCTTATGGAAAAAAATCTACTGGGGCTAATATTGAGATTCTAGTTGAAAGGATAACAGGTGAACATACTGCTATTGTTCACTTAAAGTCTTCTCGTTCTCCAAAAGAAGGAGCAACTTTAATTTTTGACAATGGTTATGAAGCAATAATGAAAGCTCGTCATGGGGCTTTATTTGAATTGGAATTTACGTCAGAGAAGAGTGTTTTGACTATTTTAAATGAAATAGGTCATATTCCATTGCCTCCTTATATTGATAGAGCTGACCAATTAAGTGACAAGGAACGCTATCAAACTGTATATTCAAGAATTCCTGGTGCTGTGGCTGCACCTACAGCGGGTTTGCATTTTGATGATGCTTTACTTGATAAACTAAAAGCAAAAGGGGTTGATTTTGCTTTTGTAACTCTTCATGTCGGAGCTGGTACATTTCAACCTGTAAAGGTTGATAATATTTTAGAACACCATATGCATTCAGAGTATGCTGAAGTGTCTCAAGAAGTAGTAGATAAGATTTTAAAAACAAGAGCTAATGGCAAACGAGTGATTGCAGTTGGCACCACTTCAGTTAGATCTCTTGAGAGTGCAGCATTAAAGTCTAAGGAAACATGTGGAGAAGTTATAGCTCCATTCAATTCAGATACTTCTATATTCATTTATCCTGGTTACAAATTTAATGTAGTAGATGCTTTAATTACTAACTTTCATTTACCTGAATCGACTTTGATAATGTTAGTTAGTGCTTTTGCTGGTTACACCAATACAATGAATGCTTATAAACATGCAGTAAAAGAAAAGTATCGTTTTTTTAGTTACGGTGATGCAATGTTTATACAGAAGAATTTAAATCCTGAGTCTGCTGAACAAGTAGAAATTTTAGGTAAAGGAAATAAATAATGGAATTTGTAGTTAAGAAAACACAAGGGAAATCTCGTTTAGGTGAGATTCGATTAGGTAGAGGTACTATTCGAACTCCTGCTTTTATGCCTGTAGGTACTTATGGTACTGTTAAAGGAATGACTCCTGAGGAAGTAAAGGAGATTGGTGCTGATATTATACTTGGTAATACATTTCATTTATGGTTAAGACCAGGTTGTGAGATTATGGAAAAGCACGGCGATTTGCATGATTTTATGCATTGGGATAAGCCAATTTTAACAGACTCTGGTGGTTTTCAGGTATTTAGTTTAGGTGCATTAAGAAAGATCAAAGAAGAAGGATGTTACTTTCAAAATCCTATTAATGGTAATAAGGTTTTTTTATCTCCTGAAGTTTCAATGCAAGTTCAAAAATCGTTAGGTTCTGATATTGTAATGATTTTTGATGAATGCACTCCTTATCCTGCAAGTCATGATGTTGCAAAGAAGTCTATGGAGCTTAGCTTAAGATGGGCAAAGAGATCTAGAGAAGAGTTTGATAGACTTGGTAATCCAAATAACCTTTTTGGAATTATCCAAGGAAGTGTTTATGAAGACCTTCGAGAAATTTCATTAAAGGGATTATTGGATATTGGCTTTGATGGATACGCTATCGGTGGTTTGGCTGTTGGTGAAGAAAAAGAGGAAATGCATAAAATTTTAGATTTTATCGTACCTAAGATGCCTACAGATAAACCAAGATACTTAATGGGGGTGGGTAAACCTCAAGATATTCTTGATGGAGTTTTAAGAGGTGTTGACATGTTTGATTGTGTAATGCCTACTAGAAACGCAAGAAACGCTCACTTATTCACAAGTCAAGGTATTGTAAAACTTAGAAATGCGAAGTATAAGGACGATTCATCTCCGCTTGATCCAAATTGTGATTGTTATACTTGTCGTCACTATTCTAAAGCATATCTTCATCACTTAGATAAATGTGGAGAAATGTTGGGAGCAAGACTTAACACAATTCATAATCTAAGATTCTATCAAAAGCTAATGCAAGATATTAGAGATAATATTGAAAAAGGAACATTAGAACAATTTGCTGAAGAATTTTTCAAGATTTATCCATTAGAAGATAGATAGTAAAAAGCATTGTTGCTTTGAAATTATAACTAGATGTTAATAATTAACATATAAAGTTATTAATACTGAATTATAAGCCTTCTGTTGATTATGACAGAAGGTTTTTATATTTGGGTTTTGAGTGATGTTTTATTACAGTATCATTTTTTTTCAACCTTAAAATCGAACAATTTTTATAAAGAATTATGCCTTAATATAATGTATAATGCTTGAGTCAGAAATTTTATGAATTAATTTTGCAAAGTTAATAATTTAAATTTGAGGTTACATATATGAATTTATTTCCTGAAGCTTTTGCCAATGAAGGTGTAGCTCCAGCTCCACAAGGCGATATGTCTTTCTTAATTATAATGGCTGTGTTTATGTTAGGTTTTTATATTTTTGTATTAAGACCACAAAACAAGAGAAAAAAAGAACAACAGAACATTTTAAATGAAATGAAGGTTGGAGATGAAGTACTAACTAATGGTGGTATGATTGGTCGTATTGTAAAGATCAGTGAAGATAAAGACACTTATACTTTAGAAATCAGTGACAATGTAATGGTTAAGTTTAAGAAAGCATATATTGTTTGTCCAGTACCAAAGGGTTCTTTAGAAGAAAATAAAGTTCCTGCTAAGAAATAAATTTATAACAAAAGGGAATAAGCAGTGATTAATAAGTATCCATTATGGAAGAACATCATGATAGTGTTTGTTCTTGCTGTTGGTCTGATTTATGCCTTACCAAACTTATACGGTGAAGATCAGGCAATTCAGATATCAGGTGCTAGAGGTGTTTCTCTAGAAAAGAAGGACTACGCTTTTATTGAAGAAAAATTAAAGGAAGAATGTTCTGATTGTAAGCTTGAACATAACGAAGGCCAAGCTCTTATCAGATTTAAAGATAATGATTTAAGATTAAAGGTTAAGGAAGCTTTAGTTAAGAGTTTAGGTGATAAGTATGTTGTTGCTTTAAACTTAGCTGCAGCTACTCCAGACTGGTTAAAGAACATCGGAGCTCGTCCATTAAAACTGGGTTTAGATTTAAGAGGTGGTTTACATTTCTTAATGGAAGTTGATATGGATGAAGCGATGAAGAAGATTGTTACTCAAACAGTTCAAGACTTCCGTTCAGAATTAAGACAAGAAAAAATCAGGTTATCTGGAGCATATGCAAAGGATCGTGTTGTTTATGTAACTTTCCGTGATGAGGATAGTAAAGAAGCAGCAATGAGATTTTTGGCTGATAAGCATCAAGATATGCTTTTTAAGGATGAATCTGACGATAAGTTTGTAATCACAGCTACAATGAAGCCTGAAAAGATTAAAGATATTAAGACTTATGCTGTTGAACAAAATATCACAATCATAAGAAACCGTGTTAATGAATTAGGTGTTGCTGAACCGTTAGTTCAAAGACAAGGCGCTGACCGTATCGTTGTTGAATTACCAGGTATTGAAGATAGTGCTAGAGCAAAAGAAATCTTAGGTGCTACAGCTACATTAGAATTTAGATTAGTTGATACATCTGCAGATCTTCAAAGCGCTGTAAATGGAGCGATTCCATCTGGTAGTGAATTGATTGATGGTAAGGATGGTATACCTGTAGTTGTTAGCAAGAGAGTAGTGTTAACAGGCGATCATATCGTAGATGCTAAGAGTGGTATGGATGAAAATAATCGCCCAGAAGTTAACATTCGCTTAGATTCAAAGGGTGGTTCAATCATGTCTGATTTCAGTAAGGACCACATTGGACAACCTATGGCAACTAACTTTATTGAATATAAGGTTGTTGAAGACGAAGCTGGAAAGAAAGAAGCGGCGTTAAAAGGTGTTCCTTATAAAGCTAAATTTAAGAAGGTTGAACAAATTATTAACGTTGCAACAATTCAATCTAGATTAGGTTCTCAATTTAGAATAACTGGTTTAGATAGCAATGCAGAAGCTCATAACTTAGCATTATTATTAAGAGCAGGTGCTTTGATTGCTCCTATTCAAATTGTTGAAGAAAGAAACATTGGTCCTAGCCTTGGTAAGCAAAATATCCACAACGGTATGGAAGCAATGTTATGGGGTTTAGGTATTCTTTCATTATTTATGATCTTTTATTATAAGGCGTTCGGTTTTATTGCAAACATCGCATTGCTATTTAATTTCGTGTTGTTAGTTGGTGTTATGTCAATGATTCCAGGAGCAACTATGACCTTACCAGGTATAGCAGGTATAGTGTTAACCATAGGTATGGCGGTGGATGCTAACGTACTTATTTATGAACGTATAAGAGAAGAAATTAGAAATGGCAGAAGCATTCAACAATCTATTCATTTAGGGTACGAAAGAGCTTTTGCAACAATTTTAGACTCTAATATTACATCAATGTTAGTTGCTTTAGTATTGTTCTTAGTTGGTACAGGTTCAGTTAAGGGCTTTGCTTTAGTGTTAATGATTGGTTTGGCTTGTTCTATGTTCACATCTGTAACTGCGTGTCGTGCTATTGTTAACATAATTTGGGGCGGTCGTACAGTTAAGAAGTTATATGTTTAAGGGAGAAGAGAAATGTTCCAAATTATAAAACCAGGTACTGTTATCCCTTTTATGAAGATAGCAAAGCCTGTTGAAGTTCTAATGATTGTTTTAGTTGTTGCATGTATTTTTTCAGTATGCACAAAGGGTTTAAATTTAGGTCTTGATTTCACTGGTGGGGTAATTATTGAGGCTAAATATGAACAAGATGCAAATTTAGAAAAGATTAGAGCTGATTTAGAAAAGAATGGTATCAGTGGTGCTATCGTTCAGAATTTTGGTACAACAAAGGACGTTTCTATCAGAATTCAACCAAAGAACGGTGAAAGTCAAGAAACAATAACTGAAAAGGTTAAAACTACAGTTGTAGCGGGTGATAGTAATGCTCAGGTTACTCGTTCAGAATATGTAGGTCCATCAGTTGGTGAAGAATTGGTGACAAGTGGTATTGTTGCGATTTTAGTATCATTGATTATCCTACTTGTATATATTGCTTTACGATTTGAATGGAGAATGGCCTCAGGTGCGATTATTTCATTAGCATATGACGTGTTTGTAGTATTAGGTATTTTCTCGTTTTGGGAAATTGAATATGACTTAACAGTTTTAGCGGCGGTGTTAACAGTATTAGGTTACTCATTAAACGATAAAATTGTTGTGTTCGATAGAATTAGAGAAAATGCTAGACGCTATCATAAGATGCCAATGCAAAGATTATTCGATGTGTCATTAACTGAAACTTTGTCAAGAACAATAATCACTTCAGGTACAACTTTAATTACTGTAGTTGCATTATTCCTTCTTGGTGGTGAAATGATTCATGGTTTCTCATTAGCATTACTTATTGGTATTGTTTATGGTACTATTTCGTCAATTTATGTTGCTTCAACTTGGCCTTTAATTTTTAACATTCAACGTGAACATTTGTTACCTGTTGAAGTTAAGAAAGACCAAGAAGAAATTTCTGAACTAGACTAATAATATTTAGTTATCTATAAAAAAGTAATCGATGTTTAATCGGTTACTTTTTTGTTTTTTATTATTTATAAATGTAGAGTATAATACTGTTATTGTTAGAATAATAAGCATCGGATAGATTATGTTAAAAAAATATAAGGCTTTTTTATTATTGTTCCTACTCATGTCTTTTTCGGGATGTAATTCAACATATAAAGTAGTTGATAATCCAAATAAAATACACATTAATCCCGATTATATAATTATAGAACAACCAAGGGTTGTAAAAGATCAAGAAATTCAAGAGTTGTTAGCCTTAAATTTTGTAAAGGGAAATCTTAATCGTCGTCAGCAAGTTCTATTAGAATATGAAAAGGCTGTAAAAAACGATATGTTGGGGCTGGATTTAATAGCTAAATACATTCTCGTTAATTTAATCAAATTTGAGAACGAATACGCTCCTGCGTGGAATTTGTATGGAAACTTGTTATTTAAAAGTGGAAATTACTTAGAAGCATATGATGCTTTTGATGCAGCTGTTGATATCGACCCAAATTTAGTTTCAACATATTTAAATCGCGGTATTGCACTGTATTATGGAAAGAGATCAAGCGTAGCTTACGATGATATCTATAAAGTGTATATGAATGATAGAAATGACCCATATATTATGATGTGGTTATACCTAGTTGAACAAAACATAAGACCAGATGAAGCTTTAAAGAATTTATCTGAAAGATATCGTTTGGTTGTATCAAAAGATAATAATTGGGCATATAAAATTATTGATGTTATTTTAGGGGACTTAAGTGAAGATGAGTTTTGGAGAACTATCTTTGAGAATAATTTGCTTGAAGAAGGTGGTGAAATCAATAAGCCAGAAAGACTGTGTGAAGCTTATTTTTACTTAGGAAAATATCATCAAATTAATGGTGAAAAAGAAGTAGCTCAAGATTATTTTAAGTTAAGTTTAATGACTAATGTAAAATATTTTATTGAATATCAAAGTTCTACTTATGAAGTAAATCTGTATAAGAAGATTTTGAATGAAGAGATTTTAGAAGTAAAAACAAATTCTGAAAATAAATAAATATATATATATTCTTTAAATAATTACTAACATGAAATTTAACAAATACCAAATATAGAGTATTGTAAGATGGGATTAGAAAATTCAAAATATCTTGATAATGTTGCTATAGTTTTAGTAGACCCGAGTCATATTGGTAATATAGGTTCAGCTGCAAGAGCTGTAAAGACAATGGGTATTTACGATCTTAGAATCGTAACTGATAAAGAGGTGATAACACCAGAATCTTTATCTCTTTCTAAAACAGCTAGAGATGTTCTTGAAAACGCTAAGGTTTTTAAAAGTTTAGATGATGCATTAGCTGACGTAACTCTAGTTGCAGGTACATCAGCCAGAGAAAGGTCCATTCAGTTACCTCTTTATCAACCTAAAGAAGCTGTTGAAAAGATTTCAGAACACGTTTTTTTAGATCAAAAGTGTGCAATTATTTTTGGTAGAGAGCGAAGTGGTCTAACTAATGAAGAACTTCAACGTTGTGATATTCATATAAACATCGATGCAAACCCTGAATATACTTCATTAAACCTAGCAATGAGTGTACAGGTATTAAGTTACGAACTTCGTCAAAAGATTGTTACAAGTTCACTACCAAAACCAAGTGTAAATGTTGAATATTTAAGAAAGCCTACTCATGATGAAGTTGAAGCTTATTATAATTTTATTGAGAAACAACTTTTAGAATGTGGTTTCTTAAAGGATGGTCATAATGGAAAGGTTATGGGACAGATAAGAAGAGTTTACGCTAAGGCAGATCTCACATACCATGAACTTAGAATTTTATATGGAACATTAGCCTCGATGATCAAACATAATCCAAATAGTAGTAAAGATAAAGAAGAATAAATAGTTCAGTAAATAATTGTTTGAATTTAAATATGCTTAAAATAAATATAGGAATAATTAAGGATATTTAAACAAGATATTTAGTCGAGATATGAAGTAAACTTATTATTTAAGTAAAACTAGATTCAGTGGTCTTAAGTATTATCAAGGTATAAATAGATTTAATCAAAGTTTTGAAAGGTCTATTAATGCTTAAGAGTTATCAAAAAAGTAAACATTGTATTAAGCATAAAGTTTATAAAATATAAAAGAGTGATATGTTTTCTCATGTGGCTCTTTTATTGCTTTTTATAATGTTGGTAAAAATTATTCAAATTTGATTAAATCTTATCAAAAACAACAACCATTGATTTTGATGTTGTTTTTGTTTGTCTATATTTCTAATATGTTTTTTTATAAAAGTTAATAGAAATTGTTTATTTTGTAGTATGATAAAATCTGCATAATGATAAAAATTATTACTAAGATTGGTTGGTATGGAATTATTTTAATTGTTATGGTATATAAATTTAAAGTAGAAGGGATAGACTGTCCTATGTGTGCACTATCTTTATCAAGTATTCTTCGAAAGCAGATAGATGGTGCCATTAATGTTAATATGTTTACTCACGTATTAACTATAGATACTTGGTTGTCGATAGACGAGATAGAGGTGGTCCTTCAACGAAATACAAATAGTTATCATGCTAGATTACAATATATTGAGCTTAAGGAGTAGGTTATGAGTTTGTTAGAACATAATAATGATTGTTCAGGAGAATGCTTTACATTGTCTAAAGCAAAAAGTGATTGCCTTGAAAAGTTAAAAAAAGCTCATGTAAGATTATCAAAGCAACGTTTAGAAATAATTGATTTATTATTTTCTGGGACATTTACTTGTACTAAGGATTTATATTATGAAGCTCAAGCTCGTTATCCTGAGCTTGGAATGAGTACAGTATATAGGTTTTTAAAGGTACTAAGTGATAATGGAGTTATTTCAAATAGTAAGGTTTTAGATGTTTCTTGTGCGTCATGTACTTATAAAATTGGTTCCTTAAAGGATGGAAATGGTACAGAAATTAAGGCAGAAGGTATTGATTTGCAAGAACTTGTAAGGCTTGGATTAGTTGTAAAAGGTATAATAAAGTCGGATGAATTGATAGATGTAAAGCTTGATGATACATCTTTACATATCAAAATTAAGAATTAGTGATAGAATGTATACTTAGTAAAATAATAAAAGGTAGTTATTTTTTATTAGGTTGTACACTACGTAGTATTGTGCGGTTACGTATTAACTATCAATTGTAATCTTAGATTATGTAAATAATAGATCACACTATAATAGTGTGATTTATTATTTACATGAAGTACTAAGCATGTTTTAGATATAAAAAGAAAAGGTTAGTTATGAAAACACCTGTTTATTTAGACTACGCTGCTACCACTCCTGTAGACCCTAGAGTTGCGGCAAAAATGTTTGAATGTTTAACTTTAGATGGTAATTTTGCAAACCCTGCTTCAAAATCACATAAGTATGGTTGGTTTGCAGCTGAAGCAGTGGATATTGCAAGAAATCAAATTGCTGATTTAATTGGTGCTGATTCAAGAGAAATTGTTTTTACATCTGGAGCAACAGAATCAGATAACATTGCTATAATTGGGGTTGCCAATGCTTTAAAGGATTGTACTCGTAAAAAAATAATTACATCATCTATTGAGCACAAGGCAGTGTTAGATCCTTGTGCATACCTTGAAAAGCAAGGTTATGAGGTAGTGTACTTAAAACCTAATGCAGAAGGTGAAATAACATCAGATGAATTATTGAAGCACTTAGATGAAAATACATTACTAGTAAGCATTATGCATGCTAATAATGAAATAGGTGTTGTAAATGATATCGAAACATTAGCAAAAATTTCTAAAGATAAAGGTGCATTATTTCATGCAGATTGTGCTCAGAGTGCGGGTAAGCTTCCTATAAATCTTAAGAAGATTTCGGCAGATTACATTTCATTATGTGCTCATAAAGTATATGGTCCAAAGGGGATTGGAGCTTTATTTGTTAGAAGTGGTTCAACTATTCCGGAAGCGGTGATTCATGGTGGAGGTCATGAGCGAGGCATGCGTTCAGGAACACTTGCAACTCATCAGATTGTTGGGATGGGCGAAGCGTTTGAGATAGCTAAAAAGGAAATGAAAAAGGAATCAATTAGACTTACAGAACTTCGCAATAAGTTTGCAAATGCATTGCTTGAAATTGATGGTGTTACATTAAATGGTTCTTTAGAACATAGATTACCGAATAATTTAAATTTATCTTTTGCAGGTATTAATGGTGAAGCGTTTATTATGGGGCTTCGTGATATAGCCGTGTCAATGGGGTCTGCTTGTACATCAGCTTCGCTACTTCCTTCTTATGTATTAAAGGAATTAGGTTTAAGTGATGACTTAGCTCATAGTTCAATAAGATTCTCTTTTGGTAGATTTACTACTGAGGAAGAAATTGATTTTGCAATAGAATTGGTTAAGAAAGAATATTTAAAACAAAAGCAAATGGGGGATTTATGGAATTAAGTAATAAATCAAAGCTTACTGTTAAGGTTAAGGTTTGTTTTGAAGATGCTCCATTAAGATTTCAGCCAAAGGGAAATAATATTGTTGTTTTAGAGGATGGAATTAGCATTTGTTTAGGTAAGGATTTTTTAGAAAAAAATAATGCATCTTCAATTGAGTTTTATAACAAGATACAAGCAACAGCTAAGAGTTTATCATCATATGGTTATGATGAAATTGAATTAGTAGATAGTTCTACTTATTCTTGGGACAAGGAAGCTGTTTATAGTTTTTCTCAAGGTTTGTTTAAGATAAATGGAAGTGTAGAACTAAAATTTCCACAAGATATCAATAATGATAAAAAGTTTTTAAAACAACTAGAAGTTATTCAATGGCTACGCAATACTGTAAATCTGACAGGTGAACAGTTAACACCTTTAAGTTATGAGCATGAAATAAAAAAACTAATTGAAATTGTTAAGGATTACGGTGATATTTCATATGAGGTGATTAAAGGTCAAGCTCTTGTTGATAACAATATGGTTGGTTTAATAACTGTAGGCAAAGGAAGTGTTAATGAACCTTGCATGTATGTTTTATCATACAATGGAATGGATGCTAATAACGATGAAATAAAAGTTGGTATAGTCGGTAAAGGTATTACATTTGATACAGGTGGTTATAGTTTAAAACCTTCTGAGTACATGAAGTCAATGCATTCCGATATGGCAGGAAGTGCAACAGTTGCAGCTGTACTTGCTTTATATGCAATTGAAGGTGGTAAGGATAATGTTAAGGCATATATGTGCTGTGCTGAAAACATGGTTTCAGGATGTTCAATGCGTATTGGTGATATATTGTCTTATCCAAATGGAGTTTCTGTGGTTGTTGACAATACAGATGCAGAAGGAAGACTAGTATTAGCTGATGGTTTGATTAAAGCGTCGAATGAATGTGAGTATGTTGTTGATATGGCTACGCTTACAGGTGCAGCAAAGATGGCTTTAGGAAGAGATTATAATGCTATATTATCTTTAAATGATACATTAGCTCATAAAGTAGTTGAAAGTTCAAAGAATGTTTATGAAAGAGCATGGCAGTTACCGTTTGAAGAGTTTCATAAGGATATTGTTAAGTCAGAATTAGCCGATGTTACAAATTCTGCAAGTGGGGAATCTATTGCGGGGGCAACATGTGCTGCAGCTTTCTTAAGTAATTTTGTTACAAAAGAAAAGCAAGCAAACTGGGTACATGTTGATTTATCCGCAGCATATCAAAAGGCTGGTAATAAACTTTATAATGTAGGAGCTAAGGGAGTAGGAGCAAGAATGGTTTGTAACTTCATTCAAAGTTTTTAATTAAGATATCTAGTAGGATCACAATTTAATAAAAAAGGGGTTAAAAAACCCCTTTTTTAGTTCTATTCTAATAATCAATAGATATTTTTTAGGCAAAATTTAACAATTACAATATAACAAACGGAATTGTTTTAAACACTTTTATAAGGGAATGATTATGGCTATTGAAAGAACTTTCTCTATCATCAAGCCTGATGTAGTGGCTAGAAATTTAATTGGAGATATCTACCATCGTTTTGAAAATGCTGGTTTACGTATCGTTGCGGCTAAGATGGTTCATTTAACACACGATGAAGCAGCAGGCTTTTATGCTCACCTAAGAGATAAACCTTTCTTCGAAGCCTTAATGGATTTTATGATGTCTGGCCCTATTATGGTTCAGGTGTTAGAAGGGGAAGATGCCGTAAAGCGTCATAGAGAAATCATTGGAGAGACAGATCCTCGAAATGCTCGAGCTGGTTCTATTCGTTCAGATTATGCTGTTTCTATTGATCAAAATGCGGTTCATGGTTCTGACTGTTTAGATGCTGCAGAACGAGAAATTTCATATTTCTTTACTGAAGAGGAACTTTGCCCTCGTACAAGATAATTAACAAAACAAAATATAACGTATAAGATAACTTAAGATATTTACAACGGTTCGAAAATATGAGTGCAAAAGGAATCAATATAGTTGTCTTAACAGGAGCAGGAATTTCAGCAGAATCAGGAATTCCTGTTTTTCGTTCTGAGACAGGTTTGTGGGAACAGCATAGAGTTGAGGATGTCGCAACCTATGATGGTTTTGTCCGTAATAAAAATCTAGTACATGATTTTATAACTCAATGCGTCAGAAATTAAAAAACATTACTCCTAATGCTGCTCATATTGCATTAGCAAAGCTTGAGAAAGAATGGGATTTAGGAGGCGTAACAATAATTACTCAAAATATTGATGACCTGCATGAAAAAGCTAACAGCTCTAATGTTATCCATATGCATGGAGAACTAAATAATATTTTATGTGAGTATTGTGGAAAGGTAACAGATTGTGACTATGATACTAGTGATAATAGTGAGTGTCCTGTTTGTAGTAATAAATCATTAAGGCCAAACATTGTTTGGTTTGGAGAAGTTCCATACCATATGGATGAAATAGAAGATATTTTGAATAATGTAAGTATATTTATTTCAATTGGGACATCAGGTAATGTCTATCCTGCTGCTGGTTTTGCAAGAGTAGCAAAAGCTAACAATGCGTTTAATATTGAATTTAACCTAAGTAAGACGTTACAAAATACATTTTTTGATAAAGTGGTGTATGGTAAAGCTAGTGTAACTATTCCAGAGTTTGTTGATAACTTATTGAAACATAAAGATTTATCATTTTTAAATTCAGTATAACAGTTTTAGTTTTAACAGTTTGATTATTTAATAATCAACTCTTTGATAAATAAACAATGCATGTGTAGGCATGCTTGTTTTAGATCTAATATTAAATATGACAAGTTATTGTATATTTTGCTATAATTTGTTATTCATATAAAAGTTTGTTTTAAATTATTTTAATTAGAATTTAATTTTAAAATCAAGCTTTGTTTTATTGGCGTTTTATTTGAATTATTTAATTAGTTATGACAGAAATAAAGAAGATAAATTTATTAGATTTAGATCGAGATGGTATGACCAAGTTTATAACAGACCTTGGAGAAAAATCATTTAGAGTAAATCAAATCATGAAATGGATTTATCAATTTGGCGTAACTGATTTCTTTCAGATGACTAATATAAATAAGGCTTTGCAAGAGAAACTTTCTCAAATTGCAGAGATTCGTGCACCTGAAATTATGGCAGAATCAGCTAGCTCTGATGGTACCATTAAATGGGCTTTAGACGCTGGAGATGGTCAGTTAATAGAGACAGTATATATACCTGATGGAGATAGGGCTACTTTATGTGTTTCAACGCAGGTTGGGTGTATAGTGAATTGTGCATTCTGTGCAACAGGAAAGCAGGGTTTTAATAGAAATTTAAAAACTAGTGAGATAATTGGACAGGTATGGCGTGCTACTTCAAAGATAGGATTTACTCCTAACCCTAAATTTAGAGCTATCGATAATGTAGTATTGATGGGCATGGGGGAACCTTTGTTAAATTTAAATCAAGTTGTTCCAGCTATGAGTTTAATGCTTGATGATTTAGGTTTCGGGCTGTCAAAGAGAAGAGTAACAATATCAACAGCTGGTGTTGTTCCTGCTTTAGACAAGCTAGGCGACATGATTGATGTTGCTTTAGCAATATCATTACATGCACCTAATGATGAGTTAAGAAGTAAACTTATTCCATTAAATGATAAATATAATATTGCTTCAATTTTAGATGCAGTGAGAAGATATGTTACCAAATCAAATGCTAATAGCGGAAGGGTAACAATTGAGTATATATTATTAGCGGGGATTAACGATACCCCTGAGCATGCTAGAGAATTAACAAAAACACTTGCTAACACTCCATGTAAGATAAATTTAATTCCATTTAATCCACATGAAGGTAGTGAGT
The DNA here is from genome assembly GCA_036311285.1 of Ruminobacter sp. Taxonomy (GTDB): domain Bacteria; phylum Pseudomonadota; class Gammaproteobacteria; order Enterobacterales; family Succinivibrionaceae; genus JAXJQF01. Next base: position 14,285 of record JAXJQF010000020.1, read on the forward strand.
TTAAGAAACCATCAAAGAAAGCTATTGATGAATTTTATCAAATACTTATAAATAAAGGATTTACAGTCGTAACTAGAAAAACAAGAGGTGATGATATTAAAGCTGCTTGTGGACAACTCGCAGGTGAAGTTAAAAATAAAGTTAACAAAATAGCATCATTTAATAGAAAAGATATGTAAAGGGATTAACTAATGAACAAATATATTTTATTAAGTGCGATTTCAGCATTACTAATGACAGCATGTGTTTCAAGACATGAAATTATTGTTGGCAAGGATTCTAATGGTAAGGAAATTGTTCAAGAGATCGGTTATATTGATAAAGAAAAGGCTAGTATTGCAAGAGCTAAGCTAGCTGTTAATCAAATTAACGAAGGCAGAATTACAGATGCAAAGAAAAATCTTGAAATTGCTAGTGATTATGATAGTTCATCTGAATATGTATATTTAGCATGGAGTTATTATTATCAATCAGTTAAAGATGAAAAGAATGCAGTTTCATGGTATGAGAAGACTATTAGTCTATTCCCTGAATCAGGTACAGGTCATACAAATTATGGTTCTTATTTATGTGCTTTAGGTAGACATGAAGAAGCTGAAGAACACTTCTTAAAAGCTGTTGCTATTCCAAGTTATTCTGACATGAGTAGAACATATGAAGAAGCGGCAGTTTGTGCGTATCAATATAAGAAAGTAGACAAAGCTAAAATCTACTTTGAACGTGCAATGGATTACGGTGGAACATCTCCATCATTATTATATAGCTATGCTAAATTTAGTTATTTAAACAATGATTTTGAAAAAGCTGATTCCTTAATGATTCTTTTTGATAAGCAAGTATATAAGGACAATCCTGCTGCTTTATTATTAAAAATAAAGATTGCAACAGCTTTAGGACAGTACGCAACAGCTGAAATTTTTGGCAGAAAATTATTACATAAATTCCCGAACAGTACAGAAGCAAAACAATATAAACAAGGTGAATACTAAAAATGGATAAATTGAACAACAACGCTGAGTTTTCAGAACTTGGAGAATTATTTAGTTCTACCAGAAAGAAGAACAGTCTTTCATTACATGAGGTTTCTGAAAAGCTAAGCATTAGAAGTACTATATTAAATGATATTGAGCATGGTAAGTTTGCACACTTAAAGGAAGGTGATTGTGCTGCTTATGCTAAATATTTGGGTATTGATTTTGAAAGAGTTAAAGCTGTTAGAAATCTACAAATTGAAATTGCAAGATTAAAAGGTGATGGTCAGGGATATAGTGCTGTTAAGATTGCGATTGGAATGATTACAATTACGTTAATTATAGTTGTAATTATGTTTTTATTTTGTTCTTCAAGTGATGAAGAACAAAAAGAAGTTCTTGAAGAACAAGTTAAACCTTCTATGGAAATTAAAGAAGAAAAGCCAGTTGAACAGCATGTTATTACTGTGGTAACAGAAGAAATTTCTGTTGAAAACGAACAAGTAGGAGTTAAAGAAGAAGCAGCTCCGACAGTTGAAACTGTAGTTGAAGATGAAGCAATAGTTGTTGGTGATAACAACGTTAATACTGTAGCTGATACTCCTGTTCAAATTGAAAAACCAGATGTTAGTAAGAATCAAGAAGCTCCTAAGAGTGGAGTGGTAATTGCAACAGAAGAAAATAAGACTAGTGAAGTTAAGGATGTTGCTGAAAACAATAAGCAAGAAACTGTAAAAGCAGAAGATGTAGCTGAAAAAGTTGTTACAATGAAAGTAACTGAAACTAATGCAGTTAAAAATACTTCTCAAAAGGAAAAAGTTGCTACAAAGACAACTACAATAAAAGATAGTTCTGCAAAGACAACAGTAGCTAAGAATACAAATAAGAAAAATATTGTTAGCAAAAAAAATGAAAAAACAACTGCTGTTAATAAGGTTAGCACTGTTAAGTCGACAGGATTAAAGAGTGGTCAAATTGTTAATCTTGCTGATGAGATGAAACAGTCTAATAAGGTAAAGCAAATCCCTAATAAACAACAAATACAAATTAAAAAGCCTGAAAGTTCTATAAAAACTTTAACTCCTAAAGAAATGGAGATAAAGAAAAAGGCTGATATGGTTGTGATAACAGAAGCGGTTACAAAGTAAAATGAGTGATAATAAGATAATCAGAAAGAAAACTCGCCAAATAATGGTTGGTAATGTGCCAGTTGGCGGAGATGCTCCTATATCTGTACAGAGTATGACTAATACAGATACATGTGATATTGATGCTACAATTTCACAAGTAAATGCAATAGCTCAAGCTGGAGCAGATATAGTAAGAGTAAGCGTTCCAACCTTAAAGGCTGCGGAAGCGTTTAAGGAAATTAAATTAGCTTCTCCTATTCCTGTAGTTGCAGATATTCATTTTGATTATCGTATCGCTTTAAAGTGTGCTGAATATGGTGTTGATTGCCTACGTATAAATCCAGGTAATATTGGAACTGAAGATAAAATCAAGGCAGTCGTAGATGCAGCTAAGGACAGAAAGATTCCGATTCGTATTGGGGTTAATGGAGGGTCTTTAGAACAAGATATTCTTGAAAGATATGGTGAACCAACTCCAGAAGCTTTAGTTGAATCTGCAATGCGTCATGTAGGTATTTTAGAAAAGTTCGATTTCCCTGATTTTAAGGTAAGTGTTAAGGCTTCTGATGTATTTTTAGCATACCAAGCTTATAAGTTACTATCAGAGAAGATTGACCAACCTTTGCATTTAGGTATTACTGAAGCCGGAGGTTTAAGAAAGGGAACCGCTATGAGTGCTATAGGCCTTTCTTGGTTATTACGTGAAGGAATAGGTGATACCTTAAGAGTATCATTAGCAGCAGATCCTGTAGAAGAAGTGAAGGTTGGGTTTGATATTCTAAAGGTGTTAAAGTTAAGAAATAGAGGTATTAACTTTATTGCTTGTCCAACTTGCTCACGTAGAGGATTTGATGTAATTGGAACAGTTGACGCTCTAGAAGCAAGGTTATCTGATATTACTCAAAATATTGATGTTGCTATTATGGGATGTGTAGTTAATGGACCAGGTGAAGCTTCTAGAGCTAATCTTGGAATTTGTGGTGCAGCCCAAAAGAGTTACTATTATGAAGATGGTGAACGCTTAGATCGTATTCCGAATGAGCAGTTAGTTGACGAATTAGAAAAGAGAATTAGAAATTACATTTTAAAAAATAATTAATAATAAAGGTTTAAGAAAGAAGTGGCTATAAAAGTAACCTCAATTAGAGGTATGAATGATTTATTACCTCAAGATTCAAACATTTGGCAACAAGTAGAGTCAATTTTAAAGCAAACTATGAATTCTCATGGTTATAAGGAAATTAGATTCCCTGTTGTTGAAAAGACAGCATTATTTTGTCGTGCTATCGGCGAAGTTACTGATGTTGTTGAAAAAGAAATGTATACTTTTGAAGACAGAGATGGCGATTCATTATCTTTACGTCCTGAAGGAACAGCTGGTTGTGTAAGAGCTTGTTTAGAAAACAGCTTAATTTATAATCAAGAACAACGTTTATGGTACACAGGTCCAATGTTTAGACATGAAAGACCACAAAAAGGTAGATATAGACAGTTCCATCAATTTGGATGCGAAGTATTTGGTTTAAATGGTCCAGATATTGACGCTGAAATAATCGCTTTAACAGCTATGATTTGGAAGAAGCTTGGTTTAACTGAACATGTTGAACTGCAATTAAATTCATTAGGTTCATCTGAGGAAAGAGCTCAATATAAAGATTCATTAGTTGCATTCCTAGAACAACATAAGGATGTTTTAGATGAAGATTGTAAGAGACGAATGTATACAAACCCACTTCGTGTATTAGATACAAAGAACGAAGCTGTTATTGAAATATTAAAGAATGCTCCAAAGTTAAGTGATTGTTTTGGTGAAGAAACTAAGAATCATTTTAATAGATTATGTAAGTTCTTAGATGCTTTAGATATTAAATATACTGTTAATGATAGATTAGTTCGTGGTTTAGATTACTATAACTTAACGGTATTCGAATGGGTTACAACTGCATTAGGAGCTCAAGGTACTGTTTGTGGTGGTGGTCGTTATGACGGATTGGTATCTCAGTTAGGTGGACAAGATACACCTGCAATTGGGTTTGCAATCGGTCTAGAACGTTTAGTATTGCTACTTCAAGAGTTAAATTTAGTTGAAAACAAAGGAAATGCAGACGTTATGTTCTGTGCAATGGGGGAAAGCGCTGAAATTTATGCGATGACTGTTGCTAACAAGCTTCGTTTTGATTTACCTAATGTTAAGATTATGTCTCATTGTGGTGGTGGTAAATTTAAGAAAGTTATGAGTCATGCTGATAAAGTGGGAGCTAGATTTGCTGTAATTATCGGTGATGATGAAATTGCCAAGGGGATGGTTCAAGTTAAAGACCTTTCAAAGGGAGAACAAGTTGAGTTGAACTATAGTGGATTAGTGGATTTTATAAATAATAATATATAAGGGGTTTATCGTGGTTGATATTTTTGAAGCAGATGAAAAACAAAGAGAAGAAGAGATACAACAGTGGTGGAAAGACAACTGGGTCAGCATAATTGGTGGTATTGTTATCGCGATAGTTGGCATCATTGCTTTTTGGTCTTGGAGAGATTATCAAATGAGTCAAAAGCAGCTTCAAACAGCTTCTTTATACTCAGTTATTTCTAATACTAAAGATGTGAAGATTGATGATGTTAAGTCATATATCGATACTAACAAGAATGAATATGGTCAAATCGTTTCATTCCAATTAGCAAATTTATATGTTGCTGAAGGTAAGTATCAAGAAGCATACAACGCTTTAGTTGATAATATCCAAGCTGGTATGGTTAATGATTCAATTTTAAATGATGTAGCAAGAATCAGAGCTGCAAGATTAGCAATTGAGTTAAAGAAGTTTAACGATTCTGTTGCTTTATTAGA
>JAXJQF010000021.1:0-2306 GCA_036311285.1 Ruminobacter sp.
ACATATGGTAACAAAATGACTAAAAATATAGTAACTTGTTACCTTTAAAATAAAAAAAGTTGCTGATAATTGACTATCTCTGGAAAAGGTTGACACATTTAAAGACGGTTAACTACTTAAGTTTACATTATAACTAAATCAGTTTACAAGTGAACTAAACTGATTTACACTTCACCTAATTTAGTTTACAGTGTCATTTGATATTTGACTGAGAAGTTTCATTTGTTGCAGCGAGCTGCAACAAATTCTGTCACAAATATAACTATTTTTTTCTAATTCGTATTATAATAATTTTTCCAACATTTTCGCTGTTCTCCTAATTGCGTATGTGCCATTTCTGGTGTTTGCATTCCTATACTCATATGAGGACGTTCATTATTATAGAAATTGATAATACGTTCTAAAACAGACGAACATTCTTCTCTCGTTGCTATTTTCATTTTATATAACCATTCGGTTTTTAATATACCATTGGCACGTTCAGCTATAGCATTTTCAAGAGGATCTCCACTTTGAGTCATGCTAATATTAACCTTAAACTTCTTTAATTCATTTACATAAGCTGTACTACAATATTGACAACCTCTATCTGAGTGATGTATCAAGAATTGCGATTCTTCGGCCCTTAACGAAGACAATGCCATCTTGAGAGCCTGTAATGGGTATAAGGTCTCCAATGTAGGACCTACTGCCCAACCTACAATTTTATGAGAATAAGCATCTGTAATCAATGAAAGATAACAGACACCTTCTTCTGTTTCTACATATGTAATATCAGACACCCAAATCTCATTAGGACGATGTGGCACAACATCTGTGATAAGATTAGGATATTTAAAATAATTATGGGTGGAATCAGTTGTACGATACCGCTTACGACGTTTTATCTGAACCATTAAGCCATTCTTGCGGAGTAACTCTATAAAAGCATCACGTCCTGGCATACAACCAGTTTCTTCAAATAAAGACTTGATAATGACGTAAAGTTTTGCACAGCCTAAGCCAGGATTATTCTTGCGGTATTCTCGTGCTTTTTCCACAATTAGAGGTTCTATAGCATCTTCTGCAAAGTCATCCACAGAACGTTTATAATAAGATTGTCTGCTATAATCAAACAGCTCACAAAGAGTGCTAAGAGGGGCTTCTTTGCACTCTTCGCGAAGCAGACTTACTGTTTGATGCCAGATTTTTTTCTGATAGGAATGTTAAAGGTTTCTTCGGCCAAATTAATCATCGTGTCAAACGCTTTGGAGCGAAGACGTTCTAGTTCTAATGCCTTTTGAAGTCGCTTGTTTTCTGCCTCTAACTCCTTTAAACGTTCTTCGGGAGTTTTCTTTATCATAGTATCGGTATCTTTATTCGGGGATAAAGATACTAAATCATTCTCATTTATGTACCTATCCATCCAATTGAATAGTTGTTGACGAGAACCTAAGTGATACTTTTCAATAATTACATTTGCTGGAACGTTACCACTAACATACTCCGATACAATAGAAATCTTCTCATCCTCGGAATAAGAATATGTTCCTGTTTTAAACTCGACTCTCTGATGTCGCTGTGTGGACTCATTCCACACCCATCTACTTTTTACTTTTTCTTCCATTTTACTATACGTTTTATGTCTCGTATAGTGTCAACTTTTTTCAGTTCAAGTCAGTGTGTATCTTTGCATCGTGAAACTAATTAGTTCGTAACGTAAATTATAAACTAACAAATCTAAAACAATGAAAAAATTTAAAGTATTAACTATTTTGCTGTTTGCATTGATTATAGTAAATGCAATTATTGACAAATCAGCCATTCTTTTACCTCCTAACGCAAACTTCATTGAATACTTTGCAAAAAGAGTTCCTGTGTATTGCAGAATAGAACCAAAGGATGATATAAAAGACTTGCCATTAATCAATGTGGGAGATGTACAAATAGAAAATCTATCTTCACAAGCAGATCTTTCTGTGATTACTGAATATTCTGGAGTTTCTATGCTTTGGCTTAAAAAGACTGCACAAAATCGCCATGAAGCAAACGAAATGTTTCTTGCAACAATTTTATTTGTAGTTGTGTCGGTTATTATAGTTGCTATTATCAATATTTATGTTCTAATTCTCGCATGTAAGGTGCTATGGGGCTTTGCAAAAGAAAAAATCTTTACATTTCAACAATCTAAAAGGATTGGTCGCATTGTATTTTTACTAATTCTTTCCGATGTTATTGCAAATATTTTCACATTGAGCACGCACTATTATGCTGCATCAAAACTAACATTTGCAAACTGGGAATTTGTTTTGCCAAATCTTTATATA
>JAXJQF010000022.1:0-7679 GCA_036311285.1 Ruminobacter sp.
CTTCATAAATTAAAAACATTTATAAAGGCAGAATAAGGTCACATAATAATATTATGTGTACCTTATTTAATCTAGTTTTTCAATTAAGCACTGATGGTCTTTTGTCTTGGTACTGTAATTTATTCCGACAATAATGATATCCCTGTATTGTCCAATATAACGTTTGAAATATTCCTGCTTTTTAATCTGAGCAATAGCTTCTTCTGCAGAACCGTCGTACTTAAATTCAATCAGAATAAGGGGATGTCTTCTTGTTATTGGTTCATAAACTAAATCAACTCGCCCTTTTCCAGCTTGTTCTTCACGATGATAACTGTAATCATCAAGAGTTGACCATAAAAGTCCAGTCATAACACAATAAGTAAGAGATTCTTCATCGTTGTAATCAAGAAGAGAAACTGCTGATGAATTATGTAGTTCCTGTATAATTGCAGCTACTGTTGTTCCATCAAGTTCTTTGATAGCTTTAAGTAATTTTTCAGAACGTTTGATAGTTTCCATTCGCTCGTACCAATTCTGCTCTCTAACGATATCCATTAATACTGCTTTAATTTCAGTATTTGGAACATAAGCAACTTTACGAAATTGACTTTTTGTTTCTGAACATCCTAGATAACCTAAACATACTAAAAGACTAAATATATCATTCTTATCTTTTATAGTTACCATATCATTCTGAAAATTAGCACAACTAAAAGTAACTTCATCACCTTCAATTAAATTGATAATATCTTCCTTTATGCCCTGAAAATCCATATTAATGAGACGAACAACTTCTTCATTTGAGGATGTTCCACTCCAATAGCTTTTGCATTTACAATCACTAATGGCAGAAACAACAGAATTAGGATTATAAATATCGATACCGTTAAGTTTATAACCTTCGTACCATTCTTTTAATTCTTGGTGACTAATCTTACATTGTGGTAATTTAACTATTTCTGCGACATCTTCTTCTGTAAAACCAAAATATTTTTCATAAGGTTCAGGAGAAAGCATATTATATTCTTTAAATACGTTTAAAGCTGATTGAGAGTTATATTTCTTAATAGGAAGAATACCTGTAAGATAAGCTAAAGCAAAGCATGCTTGGCCACCATCAGATTTAAATAGACCACGCATAACCTCTATAAATTTCTCGAGTAGTTCTGGTTCATTTCGATAGTCTCTGCATATTAAATCCCACTCATCCATAATAAGAATAAATTGTTCTTTTGTGTGATTACATATTTCATTTAATGCTGAGGATAGATTTTTTTTTCCTACTTTTCTGCTTTCACTTAATATATTTGCATATTCTTTATTTTCCTTTAGCTCTTCAATAACCGAATATTGCAAATAATCAACAATAGAAGTAACTCCTTTAACTTGCAAATCCTCATCTTCAGTATAAGCAATGTAGTCATCTCTAATGGAGTTCATATCAATGTAAAGGACGTTATATTTATTAAGATGCTCTGCGAAACTTGGTTTATTAGCTATTTCAAGTTTGTCAAAAATATTCTGTCCAGTATAAGCTTTGGAATAATAAGCTAAAAGCATATCTGCAGTTACGGTTTTACCAAATCTGCGAGGACGGGTTATAGCAATGAATTTTCCATCTGTATTTAGAAGTGCATTAGTTTTTGCAATAAAATCTGTTTTATCAACAAACACTCTACAATCTTTCGCTTTAACTAAACCGATAAAGCTATTATCTTTATCAGGATTTAGAATATTGCCCATAACTTCAAACTCCCAGAATTAAATATTATCTACAAACATTTTAACACAGTACATTTTTTTTAACAGTGATAAAAAACGAAACTTGTTGTAAACAATTATTCATACATTTTATTTGTTAACAGTTTAATTCAAATAGGTAACTTGAGTTAATGATTTAACTAGTATTATTTAATCTAATACATATTCTGTAAATAAGATAGCCTTGTCCTTTTTTTAATTCACCAATCAGATAAACTAGAGTGCCCCCGAAAGGTGAACAAAACTTTCGGGGGTTTTATTTATGAAGAATACATACTCGAAGCTTCAAAAACTCCTTTTAGAGATGTTTTTGTTAAACAATAAGTAAAAATTATCTTCTACGGAATAGGTCTTATAATTTTACTTTTAGTATTCACATCCTTCTTTTCATACCAAAACACATCAAAACATGAATCAACCCTTACATATGTTTCAAATACCATAAGTGAAAAGACTAAATAAATAAACACAAAGAATCCAATAAAACCTATTAAAAAATATGAAGCTGGACCAATTATCATCGATAAAACTTGCGCTAAAATGGCTAGCAATACAAAAACAGCAAAACAAAAAACTAAATAAAATAAAGCGACAAGACTTAAGCTTAAAAACGATAAAATATTTTTATTTACTGCTATAAAACTAACCCATAAAGCTTTAAATATTCCAATATTAGATGAAATAATTAAAGGTACAGCATAAAAACTAGCACAAAATACACAAAGACTTAGTGTTACTAATACTAAAGGAACAATAAGAAAAACAGATATAATAAAATTCATTGACACCCTAGCTAATACATCTGTTTGCTGATACTGTATTATTACATCTTCCAAATAACGATTTAAACTTTCTTCAGTTTCAAATGCATTTTGAGTAAAATTTTCAACAAATGGTGTAAACAGTGTAGCTAAATCATGTGAAAAGAAGATCACCACCATTACTATCAAAGTGATAAGCACCACGATGCCAACACTAAACTTTAATAAATACAATAGAATTATTTTTCCGAAAGCCTTATTAAAAACAAAACTTATCGCTCTTCCTATACTAAATCTATTTTCACCATGAATATTTTCGCTAATCATCATAGCTATACAAGTAGCAAAAACAAACTCCATTATTATCTGTGTTACAACTGGCACATTAAATACCATCATTACACAAACTGCTAAAAACAAAATTCCTACATATTTTAGACCGTCTAATGAGAAAGTTTTCTTTAAGCCGGCAATACCCCATCTCCAGCCTTGTCCAAATGAGCAGAACGCTGCTTTAGATGGTTCTAAATCAAGATTATTTTGTCGATCAATTATCATTTTTATTACCTTATATAATTATTTTTACTATTTTATATATTACTCATTATAAATTCTTTCAAATATAAAAAAAACATGGCTCATAAAATTTATGAACCATGTTTGTATTTTATTATATATTTATCGTCTTAACTTACATAACAGCCAATGATATTAAAATCATTATTTGCGGAGTTAAAATACGTAAGAACATTGTAAATGGATAAACTGTAGCATAACCTAAAGCACTTGCTTCTGAGTTCTTGTACATACCATTTGCGTATGCTAATGCTGGAGGATCTGTCATAGAACCAGCTAACATACCACATACTGATAAGTAATTTAATCTTAATACCTTAAATGCAAATGTACCAACAATTAAGATAGGAATTAATGTTACAGCTGCACCGAACATCATCCAAACGTAACCACCCTTGTTGATTAAAGTATCCATAAATCCATTTAATCCAGCATTAAAACCAACAATTGCTAAGAATAAAACAATACCGATTTCTCTTAATGCACTATTACCTGCTGCTGGCATAAACCAATGAATCTTGTTCATAGTAATGATATGACCAAATCTTGATAACAAAATAGCAACAACTAATGGACCACCTGCTAAACCTAACTTTAATGCTGCAGGTAAACCTGGAACTGGAATAGATAAAGCACCTAATAGCATACCTAACACTAAACCAATAAATACAGGTAACATGTGAACCTTTTGTAAAGCAACTGCACTATCACCAACGATATTAGCAACAGCTGAAACTGATTCCTTTCTACCTACTAAGTTTAAATGGTCACCAAATTGTAATGTTGTACCACTATGAGGGATGAACTCCATACCTGTACGAACTAAACGTGAAACAACAACGTCATAGTTTGACTTAATAGATAATGAGTCTAAACTCTTACCTAAGATCTTTTCATTAGTTACTACAACCTTCTTAACAACCAAATCTGTACCTTTTGTTGTTAAAGAATCTTGAACTAATTCGCCTAACTTCTTAGCTATATCATTTAATTGGTTATCATTACCAACGATATGTAAAATATCGCCAGCCTTAACAACTGTATCCCCTTTAGGAACCATTAATGTGTCGTCTCTCTTAATACGAGAACAAATTACATCACCGCTCTTAAAGATATCTAAATCAGCTAACTTCTTATCAAAATATGCAGAATTCTTTACACAAACGTTTAAGGTATTTAAATCTTTACGGTTGCTCTTCTTTTGAACTTCATATAATTCACCGTGTTGTTCGATGTTCACCTTGAACGCGAAGCGAATAATCAACATTGTAAGTAGGATACCGCAAATACCGAATGGATACGCAATCGCATATGCAGAGCTTACTTTACTTGGGTTAAATCCTTCTGGAATTGCCTTTCCTTGTTCAGCAAAGTTATTTGCAATATCAGCAAGCATTGATGAACCAGCACCTAAAGCAGGAGTATTAGTAACAGCACCAGAGTAAACACCTAGAGCTACGTCTAAATCTAATAAACCTAATAAGTTAAAGCTTAACGCAATTGATGAACCTAATAATACAATAACAATAGCACATAGTATTAACTTGTAACCTGAACCTTTTAAGCTAGAAAAGAAACCAGGACCAACTTGTACACCAATTGTATAAACGAACAAAATTAAACCAAATTCTTGAATATAGTGAAGAATTGCTTTAGCTTCATTGAACTTTGGATCAGTTAAGTCAGGAACTAACCAACCAGCGTCAACAGCTAACCATCCCATAGCGATACCACCGAATAGTACACCGCCTATACCAAGACCAACTCCTTTGTACTTAATACTACCAAGGAATATACCTATTACTGAAGCTAACGCAATTAATATAGTAATTTTTGAAACTATATTAAATTGAATTAGGTCAACTAGAAAATTTAATACGTTATCCATGTTATATCCATTCATCAAAAACAAATATCTTTATACCAAAAGCCAATACCGACAAAATATCAAATTTAGGTATAAAGATAACTAAAAATTTTAAAAATTGATAAAAATAAAAATTTTTATACAAAATTAAAACGTGACTATTCTAACACTTACTAAAAAATTTTTTAAGTAGTATTAAGATAATCACGTACTTTTTTTTGAATTTATTTTGTTTTAAGCAATGCCTGCCTTCAATAAATCATGTAAATGTATCACTCCAATTGGCTTTTCATCTTCTACAATAAAAATATTAGTAATACATTTTTGATTCATCATTCGAATCGCTTCAGAAGCAAAGATTTCTTTATTAATAGTCATTGGTGACTTTGTCATTATTTCATTAACGCCTTTTTCAATAATATCCTTTGAAAAACATCTTCTTAAGTCACCATCTGTTAAGATACCAACAAGCTTACCATCTTCATCTACAAACCCAACACAACCTAAACGTTTCACTGTCATTTCAATTAAAGCCTGCTCAACTGTCGCATTGTTTTGTAAAATTGGCATGTCTGAACCAACATGCATTAAGTCTTTAACACGTTGTAACACTGAACCAAGTTTGCCACCAGGATGACGAGCATTAAAATCTTCTTTAGAAAATGAAGATCTTGCCATTAAAGCAACTGTTAAAACATCTCCTAACACAAGTGTTGCTGTTGTAGAGTTTGTTGGAGCAAGCCCTAAAGGACAAGCTTCACCATTGCTAGGCAACTCTAATACAACTGTGCTTGCTGTTCCTAATGTACTAGCTTTGTTTTTAGTAATACCAATTAAACTAATACCAAATCTCTTACAATAATTAAGAATATCGACTAATTCCTTTGACTCTCCACTATTAGAAATAGCAATTACTACATCATCAACAGTAATCATACCTAAATCACCGTGACTTGCCTCTGCTGGATGTACAAAAAAAGCAGGAGTACCAGTTGATGCCATTGACGCAGCAATCTTGTTACCAATATGACCAGACTTGCCCATACCCGTAACAATCACCCTTCCTTTACTAGAGTGGATAATCTCTAAAGCTTTAGTTAGTTCAACTCCTAACGATTTCTTTAAAATATTAAGAGTTTCTATTTCTGCTTCAATAGTTTTATAAGCTGATTCTAAATCTTTTTCTAATACGGACTTATCAATATTCATAATGTTCCTTAATAACATATAGCTAACAATAATTATTATACTCTTTTTTGGCCTTAAAAGCATTAGGACGCTAAAATATAATACATACTTATAATTACAGAAATTAGAATCAATTGTTCAAGTACCACTCAACAGTCTTTACAATCCCTGTATCAAAGGTTTCATCAGCTTTCCAGCCTAACTCATTTTCAAGTTTAGTAGCATCGATTGCGTATCTAAAATCATGACCAGCTCTGTCTTCTACAAAAACAATTAAATCTTTATAGCTCTTGCCATTTGCTCTTGGTCTTTCTTGATCTAAGATTTCACATACTCTATTAACGATTACAATGTTAGTCCTTTCATTTCTACCGCCTACGTTATATGTTTCACCAGACTTTGCTGTATGATAAATTAAATCAATTGCTTTACAGTGGTCTAATACATATAACCAGTCACGTATGTTCTTACCTGTACCATATACAGTTAAACTTTCTTCATTTAAAGCTAACTTAATAATATGTGGAATTAACTTTTCTTCATGTTGCTTAGGACCGTAATTGTTAGAACAGTTTGATGTTGTTACATTCATTCCATATGTATGATGGTATGCTCTAACTATAAAGTCTGAACTAGCTTTTGATGCTGAATATGGGCTGTTTGGTGCATATGGAGTTGTTTCTTCAAACATACCTGTTTCACCTAAAGTGCCATATACTTCGTCAGTAGAAATATGGTGGAAGCGACAATCTTCATAGCCTTCTTTAACATTGTTAGGTCCTGTCATCCAATGTCTATAAGCTACATCAATTAAGGTGAAGGTACCTACTACGTTTGTATTAACGAAAGCTCCTGGGTTTTTAATTGAATTGTCTACATGACTTTCTGCTGCGAAGTGCACTACGCCACGGATGTCGTAGTCATTAAATAACTTTTCAATTAAAGCACGATCACAAATGTCACCTTGAACAAAAGTATAGTTATCTTTACCTTCGCATTCCTTAACATTATCTAAGTTACCAGCATATGTTAACTTGTCTAAGTTAATAACGTAATAATCACTATACTTTTCTACAAAATATGGAACAAAGTTAGCACCGATAAAACCAGCACCACCTGTAACTAAGATAGATTTCATTTTTTTATTTGACATGTGTTCAGCCTTTTGTTTTGTGTTTTTTATCTTCAAACTTTTTAACGTTAAGTATGTTACTTACTTATTTGTTGTTTTTTCTTCAAACAACTTTGCTAATTCTTGAAGTCTTTCTTCAAACTTCTTAGTAAACGCATCGCTCTTAAATTCTGAAATGGAAGGATGAAGTTTGTCTTTTTCAGAAATAATAAATTTATCTTCTTCAACGCCCCAGTTAATATTTAAATCCTTGTCATTAAACAGAATCCCAAATTCTGATTCTTTACAATATAAATTATCACACTTATAAGCAAATACTGCTGTTTCACTTAAAACAGCAAATCCATGTAAAAAGCCTCTAGGAATAAATAGTTGTCAATTGTTTTCAGATGACAACTCTACTGCTACATGC
>JAXJQF010000023.1:0-4723 GCA_036311285.1 Ruminobacter sp.
CTGAGTAAACTCTGTTGTAAAGGGTGCTGTCAGCCACCCTATGATGTAACGCCACTTTAGGTAGTATTACCTATTGGGGTTAAAGGCCGCAGGAGTAACATCCGTGACGACGGCTGGGCAGTTACAAGCCCATTTCATTTATGTGATGGGTCGTTGACACGAATGATATACAAATCAATTTCGTTTTTTATTTATTTACAGCTCTTTCACACTACTTCAAACCAAAAATATAAAGAATTTAGTATTAATACATAAAATTGTACATGGTTTGAAATGGATAAAACATTTATCAAAACATGGATAAAACATTTGTCAAAATTATGTTTAGATTTGAGTAAATTATTGAATATATATCTAATAATAAGTAAAAATACTTTGAGTTTTTAACTTGAAACTATAACATTGTTGTATAGGAATAAATTATTTACTTAATGTTATTAGTATTAGAGTATTGATTAAAGTATAAGGGTGACTTTATGAAGTGTAACATCATTATAATGAGACATGGAAATGCTGAAAATTCATATCCTGATCATAAAAGATGTTTAACCGATTTTGGCATTGAGCAGGTAACAGAAGCTGCGTATATGTTAAAAGAACATGGAGTCAACCGTATTCATGAATTAAATGTTAGTCCTTATATAAGAGCAAAGGAAACAGCTTTAGCTCTGCAGAATGTTATCAAAATTGAAAAAACAGTTGTAAGAGAAGATTTGGTTCCAAGCGGTAATTCTCATTTTATTGTTGATGAAATCAAATGGACTCTTAGTGATGATGTTGCTGCTTATAGAAGTAAGTTTGTACATGCAGATGATACCCTTGACAGTGAAACATACAACTGTTTAATTATAAGTCATATTCCAATGGTTAACGATATAATCTATGGTTTAGATTTATATCACTCCAATCATGTCATTTTCTATGAAGCTTCGTGGGTTATGGTAGATTACGACCAATGGATTACGAATTCAAGAGTTGACTATATGTATTACTCATCTAAGGAAAGAAAAGTAATAAATATGTGTTCTTAATATAGTTTTGTTTTAACAACAAGATTTATATCTTCAGCTATTTGGTCTTCTTGTTTCTTTTGTTTGATATTATCTTTTATCTAAAGGAAAGATAAGTTGTTTAAGACTATTTAGCTAGCTTGAAATTTGTTTAGGTTGTATTTTTATAACAAACAACAAAGTAAGGAATGAATTTCAATAATTATGATATAGCTGAAATGTTTGGAACTAGTTTGCCTATAGTAAAAGATGTTGTTAATACGTTGCACATTAGAGTAATTGTACAGGCAGCATAATAGCAAGATGTAAAATCCTAATTATCATTACTTTGTTTTTATATTAAAACTGTTAAATGTATTTTTAAATATTAATTTATTGTAAGTTTTAGTATAACTTTACATTAGAGTCTGATAAATCCAAATTCGTAGAAAGATTCTTTATTGTCGAAAGCTCAGAGTGAAACATTCTCTGAGTTTTTTTGTTAAAATAAAGTTTTATATTCATAATATAAACCCATCTCATAGATACGTGTAATATATAAATTTTAAACGCAAAAAATATGCGTCTATTTTTAGATTGTATCGTCCCAGTATCTCTATATATTATATAGATTAGTATACAAAAAATCTTTGTTCTTGAAATACTTGAAAAATATTTGTTTTAAAAACTTAAAACGAGATCTAGGTCATGAGGAAGTTAGTTAAAATGTATTAAACTATAATACATAATGTTTTTTTATTTTTTATTGTCATATAGAGAGAGGTGTTTTAAACGTAAACTCAGTCCCGAATAATATGATTTATTCGATTCTTGTCATGAAGACATTATTAAGTGTATAGCAATAACTAACACGATATATTTAGTTAAAGGATGGTAAAAGGTAAGGAACTGACAAAATAAATGAAGTCGGTAAGAAGTTCTTACATTTAAATATAACATTTTAAAATACATAAAGTAATGTTGTTGTGTTGTAAGCAAAAGTCTATGTTTTATATTGAGTCTTTTAGAGTTGATATCAAAACGTATAATTTTTGCACTAGGATGAGGTAATGAGAATCTTTAAAAAATATTCAATAAGCATGATTGTTAAACATATTCGTACATTTTTTAAAGGCAGATTCTATATAGAGGGGAGAGGAGCATACGAATTTGCAAATGGATTAGTGGTGTTACCACAGAATTCAGATGAACTACATAAAGAAACTGTTTATGAGTTAAATAAAGCAATAAAAGAATCAAGGACAATGTATACTTAGTGTTAGGAAACTACTAATGAAATTTGATTGTCTAAGTCAACTCCTATATTTGTATATAGGAGTTTTTGTTTTTTCTAAATAATCAAAATAATATAAAGTAATAGTATTTTAGTATATAATGCTTTTATTCTTTGTAAACCTATGTTTACTTAATCCAAATCAGAATAGCGAAATTTTAATATGAATGAATTAAACACACTAAAATTAGAAAAATGTCCTGAAGAGGTAGAAGCTGAAATTGCTAGCGAATTAGTGACAATTAATGATGTTGTACGCTATGCAACTAGTTACTTAATTGAGAATGAAGTTTTTCTAGGACACGGTACTGATAGTTATTGGGATGAAGCTATGTACCTAGTGATGTGTACTATAAATTTAGATCCCCCTGCAGATCCTGACACTCTAAATGCAAGACTTACAATGCGTGAAAAGAAGAATATTGCAAAGGTATTAACAAAGAGAGTAAAGGAGCGAGTTCCAAGTGCTTATTTAACCAACAGAGCATGGTTCTGTGATATTGAGTTTTATGTTGATGAACGCGTATTAATTCCTCGTTCTCCAATTGGGGAAATGATTAAGAATAAATTCCAACCGTTTTTAACAAAGCAACCAACAAGAATTTTAGATCTTTGTACTGGTTGCGGTTGTATAGCATTAGCATGTGCAAATGCTTTTAGAGATTGCGATGACTTAATGATTGATGCAGTTGATATAAGTGACGACGCATTAGATGTTTGTGCTACTAATATTTACAAGTATGGTGTAGAGGATTTCGTATTCCCAATCAAGAGTGATATTTTTGATGGATTGCCTACAGATGAAAAGTATGACTTTATCGTATGTAATCCTCCATATGTTGATACTGCTGATTTAGAAGATATGCCAGAAGAATTTTGTAAAGAACCAAAGCTAGCTTTAGAAGCTGGTGAAGATGGTTTAGATTTAGTAAAGGTTATTTTGGCTGAAGCAAAAGATCACTTAACTGAAGATGGTTTTATCGTTATTGAAGTTGGTAATAGTCAGTTAGCGTTACAAATGCAATTTAGTGAAATTCCTTTCCATTGGGTTGAGTTTAACAACGGTGGTAGTGGTGTGTTTGTTTTGACTTACAATGAGTTAGTTGAGTATTCTGAATATTTTGATGAATTTAGGAGAAATAAGTAATGGCTGGAAATACATTTGGTCAAATTTTTAAGGTTACGACATGTGGTGAAAGTCATGGCTTAGCATTGGCTGCGATTGTTGATGGTTGTCCACCAGGTCTTGAAATATCAGAAGTAGATATTCAACCTGATTTAGATAGACGTCGTCCTGGTACTTCTAAATTTACTACAATGAGAAATGAAGCTGATAAGGTAAAGATTATCTCTGGTGTATTTGAAGGAAAGACAACAGGTACTTCAATTGGTTTAGTAATTGAAAACACAGACCAACGTTCAGGTGATTACAGTGCTATTTCTCAAATGTTTAGACCAGGTCATGCTGATTATACATATTGGCAAAAGTATGGTATTAGGGACTATCGTGGTGGTGGAAGATCTTCTGCTCGAGAAACTGCGATGAGAGTTGCAGCTGGGGCTATTGCAAAGAAGTACTTACGTGAAAAGTTAGGTATTGAAATCGTTGGTTATACAACTCAATTTGGTACAATCAAGGCTGAGCAAGTTGATGTAAAGGAAAGAGATAATAATGAATTTTTCTTTTGCGATCCAAATAAGGTTGAAGATGTAAGAGAATTTATGACATCTTTATTAAAGGAACATGATTCAGTTGGAGCAACTGTTGAAGTTGTTGCTAAAAAGGTTCCTGTTGGTTTAGGAGATCCAGTTTTTGATAGATTGGACGCAGATATAGCTCATGCAATGATGGGAATCAATGCTGTTAAGGCTGTTGAAATTGGTGATGGATTTGAGGTTGCATCTCAAAAAGGTTCATATCATAGAGATGTTTTAACTCCAAACGGATTTGAAACCAATCATGCAGGCGGTATCTTAGGTGGTATAAGTTCAGGTCAGGACATTATTGTAAGAATGGCCTTAAAGCCTACATCAAGTATTACTATTCCAGGTAAAACAATTGATATAAATGGAAATGTAACTGATATCGTAACTAAGGGTAGACACGATCCTTGTGTAGGTATAAGAGCGGTGCCTATTGCTGAGGCTATGCTTGCATTAGTATTGATGGATCATTTCTTAAGAAATCGTGCTCAAAATATTGATGTAGTATGTTCTACTCCAATAATTACTAATAATGATTAAAGAGTTATATTAAAAAACTAATTAGATAAAATCGGCAAAATTGGTATTATCCAAGCATAGCCGATTTTTTTAGGTTGTTCACGGAATGATCGGGATATAAGATTTGAAAAAGGGACAAAAATAATCTAAAGTTTAGACTTGAACCAAAAAACTAGAGATATATTTTATGCCCCATAATGTTCATAATATACATATA
>JAXJQF010000024.1:0-25805 GCA_036311285.1 Ruminobacter sp.
ATGGTATACAGCTCCATCAGAAATAACTAGGTCTAAAGTTTTAATGTTTTTCTTTAAACCACCGCCTATACCAGTATTTATTACTGTATTGCATTCAAATCTATTGATTAAAATTGTTGCAGCGATTGCAGCTGCAACCTTGCCGATACCGCTACATGTAACGACTACATTTTTGTCTTCTATTGTGCCTTTGTAGAAAACCTTGTTGTTAAAAGAGAATTCTTCTTTATCTTTCATAATGCTTGTTAAAGATTCTACTTCTTCAGGCATTGCACCAATTATTCCGTAAAGCATATTTGTTCCTATCTAATGTATTTCTATGTATTTAAAAGTCGTGTTAAAGGACACTATGATTATTTTAATAGCTATATGTCATTGTTTTACTAACTCTTGTTTGAATTATGTTTTCTTTTCTTCCAAAGGGGAATGTAAAATCCAAAAATAATAAGAGTTTTGACACGTTCATTTTTGCTATTAATGAAATTTGTAATATTTAACATTTGTTTTCTTTTAACGTAATTTCTAAATTCTTTATATCGTTCGTTAGAGAAATATACTTCTATTTTTTCTAAAAATTCTTTTCTTAGTTTCTTTGAGCTTGAGAGCTTGCTTAGAAATCTAAAGCATAATGTGGATAACATATCGTAATAATTATTTAACATTGCTCCTTCAAGCTTGAATCTATCACGTACATTATCTAGAGAATTAAGTTGCGTAAATAGTATATTTAGATCTGTTATTTGGGTGTTTTCTAATGAACCTAATCTTTGGTGTTGTATGTATATAGGTGCATCAGATATATATATCTTCTCAAAAGTTAAATGGAATATTGCTGTGAATGTAACATCCTCGGCAATTCTGCTCTCTGCAAAATGGATTTTTCTTTCATTTATAAGTTTTCTTTGTAAAATTATGCTTGTGCTAATGTTCATAATAGGGAAGCTCTTGCTAGGATTAAGCTTACTTATATAAACCCAATTGCCGTTATCATATTCCGTTGAGATCTTTTTTATATGATCAGAAAACTTTGCTATACTTTTTTTACCACTTACTGATATAGTTT
Organism: Ruminobacter sp.; assembly: GCA_036311285.1. GTDB lineage: Bacteria > Pseudomonadota > Gammaproteobacteria > Enterobacterales > Succinivibrionaceae > JAXJQF01. Next base: position 1,064 of record JAXJQF010000024.1, read on the forward strand.
GTCTTGAGCATATAATTGCTTCAGCTTGATGGTTTTTTATAATTTCAGATACCACATTACTATAATCTTCTGATAGTTCGTCATCGTTATCTAAAAAACCAACATATTCACCATTTGCTTGTTTTATACCAAAATTACGTGCAATTCCAGCTCCTTGGTTTTCTTGAGAAAAGATTTTGAAGCGAGAATCTTTAGCAGCATATTCATTTAATATGTCAATTGAATTATCTTTAGAACCATCATTAACCATTATAAATTCGCAGATGTTGTTAGGATCTTGCTTAATAAGAGAATCGCAGCATCTACTTAAAAATTTAGATGAGTTGTATATAGGTACGATTATGCTAAGTAATGGATTGGAGTGGGATTGAGTGTTCATGTATAATCCTTGATAATACCGCTTGTGTGTTTGATAACGAGTTTATTAACATGTACTGTTTTATATAATAGTTGTTTACTTGTTGCAAAAAAATTGACATGTTAGAATGTAAAATTGCTTAAGTATTTTAATAGTGTTGTAAATATTATACATAATATTTATTTGTTTAAAAATTTTAATTTGTTTTTATGCATATTAATTTATTCGTAAACACCTTTGGTGATTATTTAAAAAGAAAGTTTGGTCAAAGTGTTCATAAGATTTCTCTTCATGGAGGATTTACTTGCCCTAATAGGGATGGAACTTTAGGAAGAGGTGGTTGTACGTTTTGTAATGCGACATCCTTCACTAATGTTAATAACAAGTCAATTGAAGAGCAGTTGTGTAATAGAAGCGGAAAATCAAATAAGTATTTAGCATATTTTCAGGCATATACAAGTACATATGCAGAACAAAAATTATTAGAAGAGATGTATGCAAAGGCGTTAAATGCGACAGATGTTGTGGGGTTATGTGTAGGAACAAGACCGGATTGTGTTTCCGATGAGATAATTGATTTACTTTCGTTATATGTAGAACAAGGGTATGAGGTTTGGTTAGAGTTAGGACTTCAAACTGCAATGAACAATACTCTAGAACTTATAAACAGACATCATACTTTTGAGGATTATGTAGATACAGTTCATAGGGCAAGAAAGCGAGGTATAAAGGTTTGTACCCATTTGATAATAGGGTTGCCAACTGAAGACATTATTCATAATTTAACAACCTTGCAATGGGTAGTAGATGAAGGAGTAGATGCATTAAAACTTCATCAATTGCATATTGTTAAGGGAAGTATAATGGCTAGGCAATATGAACGAGGTGAAATTAGTGTTTTAGAATTAAAAGATTACTGTGAGATTGCATCTAAGTTAATTCAATATACTCCAAAGGAAATTCTGTTTGAGCGTGTAGGAGCATCAGTTATGGATGATTCCTTAATAGCTCCTATGTGGTCAACCAAAAGATGGCCTTGTATAAATGAAATTAGTCGTATACTTGAACAAAATGGAGCGCAGGGGAGTATGTTAGGAGATCCATTTGTATATGTTTCACCAAATGTCGGTGAGGATTTATCTAAATATAAATAGTTAATATATAGTATTTAATTAGTATCTAATCTGCGTTAGAAAGTAGAGTAAATATTATTTGAGAAATATAGTTTTTTATTTATAGAAAATTATGTAAAAGCTTTTATTTTTCATGAGTTGTTTAGCAAAAATTATTCATATTTATAATATAGAACTGTTAAAGGTTATATAATTGATAAAGTAAAAGAAATACAGAATTTTGGTAAAATCTAATAGTTCTAAAAACAACCTGTAGAGGTATAACTATGTCGGAATCTTTAAGTGCACGTGCAGCAACCAATAAAACTATGGCTATTGTTTTAGCTGGTGGTAGAGGAAGTAGATTACATCAATTAACTGATACTAGAGCTAAGCCTGCTACTTATTTTGGCGGTAAATATAGAATTATAGATTTCGTATTATCAAATTGTGTTAACTCAGGAATTCGTAAGATTGGAGTTGTAACTCAATACAAGTCCCATAGTTTATTAAGACATATCCAAGCTGGTTGGTCGTTTATGAGAAACCAGTTTAATGAATTTTTAGACTTATTACCTGCTCAACAAAGAATTGATGAAGTGCATTGGTATCGTGGTACAGCTGATGCTGTATATCAGAACATTGATATAATTAAAGACCATAAGCCAAAGTATATTCTTATTCTTGCTGGTGATCATGTGTATAAGATGGATTATGCAAAGATTATCTTAGACCATATCAATAATCCCGCTCCATTAACTATTGCTTGTGTTCCAGTTGATAAGAGCCAAGCAAGTTCTTATGGAATTATGAATGTAAACGAAGTAGGTAAGATTATACACTTTGTTGAAAAACCAAAAGATAATCCTCCAACAATGCCAGATAATGACAATATGTGTTTGGCATCAATGGGGATTTATGTGTTTGACGCTAAGTTTTTATATGATATTTTAGTTGAGGATGATGCGTTATTAGATTCATCACATGATTTTGGTAATGATATTATTCCTAGACTTGTTGGTAAGGGGTTGGCTTATGCACATGATTTTAGTAAATCATGTGTATGCAATAGAGCTAAAAATCAAATTTATTGGAGAGATGTTGGTACTATTGATTCCTTCTGGGCGGCTAATATGGACTTAGCGTCTGTACAACCAGATTTGGATATATATGACCAAGATTGGCCTATTTGGACTTATCAAACTCAATTGCCTTCAGCTAAATATGTACAAGATATAAATGGAGCTTCTTCTATTGTAAGAAATAGTGTTATTTCTGCAGGTGTTATTATAAGTGGTTCTTCTATTTGTAATAGTGTTCTATTTTATAATGTACGTGTTCATTCATTGGTGTTTATGAATGAAGTAGTTGCATTCCCTGATTGTGTTATTCATAGAGGATGCAGATTAACTCGTGTGATTTTGGACAGAGGTTGTGAATTACCAAGAAATCTTGTCGTTGGTGAAAACCATGAAGATGACGTACGTCGTTTTGTTCGTTCAGAGGGTGGTGTTACCTTAATAACTAGAAAGATGTTAGCAAATCTAAGAAAGACAGAACCTTGGTTATTTGAAGGGTTTGAACAGTATAGCAGCGCATATAAATTGTAAATGATTAAGTAAACTCAAATAATATACAGTTAAATACAGGTATGAGTCAAAGCGCTAAAGAACAAACTAAATTACAAAATGCATTTTTAAATTGGTTTTATGGTCGGTCAGTTGTTTATTTAACATCTGTAGTTGGTGGTTTTATTACTGTATTTATAGCAGTAATTCATTGTGCAATAACTTATCTTTTAACAGAAAATCTAGTTCTTAATGATTTTATAATTCCTATTTGTTACGGGATTTTGTTAGTTCCGTTTATTACATATTTATTTTCTCAGGTTTTTGCTGAGTTTGACTCTGCTAGAATCGAACATAAGAAATTAAGAGAAAAGGAATTAAGCTTACAACTATCTCTTGATAAAACAGTATCTCAAATCAAGAATCAAAGAATGATTAATCTTGATTTAACAAAGGATACAAAAGTCTTAAAGGAGAATTTAAATAAAGAAATAGAACAGAGACAAGTTGCTATTCATGAACTTGAAGAAAAGAGAAGTTTTATAGAGGCGGTTATAGCTTTAACCTCTGATATTATTTTATTTAGAGATATAAAAGGTAAGGCAAAGGATTGTAATAAGAATTTCTTAGATGCTTTTAATGTATTATCCTTGTCTGAAATAGATAACTTAATAGATAGTGATAAATCATTTTCAGAGTTTGTTACTGCTAATGATGATATTTTAAGAGATTCATTAGATACTGTATCTTATGAAGCTTCTATTAACAACGTGGTTTATCAAGTTAAAAAGGTTTTAGTCAAAAGCCGTAATAGTGAATTGCTAGGTATCATGTTTTATGGTCATGATATTACAAGTCTTATCAATGAACAAAAAGCATTAGAGAAGATGTCTAAGGATAAGAGTAATTTTATCTCAACTTTAAGTCATGAATTAAGAACTCCTTTAAATGGAATTGTAGGTTTAAGTGATTTGTTGTTACAGTCAGGTAATATAATAAATCCAACTGATGTAAATTATCTAAAGACTATAAATGTAAGTGCTGTTACTTTAGGGAATATCTTTAATGATGTAATTGATATCAATAAGTTTGAAAGAAATACTATGACATTAAGTTCAGAGGTGTTTTCATGGAAGGAGTTTTTAAAGGACTTTAATACATTATCAAAGTTAATGGCTGATCAAAAGAACTTGGACTATAGTTTTAAAGTTGATGGAATTGATGATGTGTTTATAAAATCAGATCCTGTCCGTATTCGCCAAATATTATGGAACACTATTGCAAATGCTATTAAATTTACTAAAAATGGCAGTGTTGATATTTTGGTTAAGAATGAAGTAGTTAATAATAAATTAAAAACAATAATTTCAATAAAGGATAGTGGTATTGGTATAGCAGAGAATGAGCGCCAAAAGATATTTGATATGTATTATCAAGTAAAGGGAACTAAGCAAGCAACTGGAACAGGTATCGGTTTACATGTTACTAAGGTTTTGTGTGACTTATTCGGAGCCAAAATTGATCTTCAAAGTGAACTTGGAAAGGGGAGTGTATTTACTTATACTTTTGATTTTGATATAGCAAATGATAATAAAAATATAGAAGAAATCAAATCAGAAAAGTTAAATGTTTTAATAGTAGAAGACATTGATGTAAATATTATCGTTACTAAAGGACTTTTAAGTAAACTAGGTCATAGCGTAATGGTTGCGAAAACAGGTAAAGACACTTTAGAACTATACAAAAATAATAAGTTTGATGTGATTTTGCTGGATATGCAATTACCTGATATGCATGGTTTGGAAATAGCAGATGAATTGTATAGTAAGTACAATAATAAGACACCTATTATTGCAGTTACCGCAAATGTTATTACAGATAACAATACATACAAGGAACATCACATTAAAAGTGTTATAAATAAACCGATTTCATTAAATAAACTTTCTGAAGCGTTAAATGATGTAGTTAGAGTGAGATAAATATGATTAACCTTGATTATATAGATGAACTAATAAATATGATTGGTAAGGGGGGAGTTCAAGAAGCTGTTGCTGCTTTTGAATCGACAGCAATATCATATTTAAACGAAGCCAACAAACTATATCAATTGAATGATTACGAAGAATGTGCGAAGGAACTTCATAAATTAAAAGGGGCAGCAGCTACTGTAGGTTTTGAGAATCTAAGTGTATATGCAAAGGAAACAGAGGTAAAACTTCTTGAATTAAAGGGAGATTTTGCTGCTGAATGGAGTGAGCGCATGAATCTTATGACGGGCTTATATTCTCAATCATTAGAGCAGATGAAAGCAATAATTGCATAAGTTAAATTGAGATAAATAAAGCAATATAAACATTGTTCATATTGCTTTATTTCTACTTGAATTTCAGTATGTATAGTCTATTGTTCTACATCTGAACCAAATCTATATCCTTCACCGTGGATAGTTTCAATTACTTCTTCAGATAGGTGTTGTTCTAGTCTTTGTCTAAGTTTTCTGATAGTAACATCAACGGTGCGGTCATGAGGTTGTCGTTCACGTCCCATTACATAACGCATAAGTTCGTTTCTAGTAATAAGCTTCTTTGCGTGTTCACACAGGTATTGAAGCATTCTAAATTCAGCTTTAGGAAGTTTTGTTTCAGTATTATCAGGGTTGATTAGAACATGTCTATTAACATCAAGCACAAAACCGTTAAACTTGTAAAATTCTGCAGAGAATAAGTTTGGTTTAGGTTCTGTGTCATTGGCTTCAAGTACCACAGACTTAATAGCTTCTTCTAGTCTGATTCTAGACTTTTGGGTTCTGTTTATGATGTTTTTAGCACGTATAGTTAATTCGCGAGGATTAAATGGCTTAGTAATATAATCATCAGCACCTATTTCTAGACCTAAAATACGGTCAATTTCATTATCACTGCCGGTAACAAATATGAATGCAATATCTGGATTCTTTTCTTTTATTTCTCTAGCTAGAATAAGACCGTTTTTTCCAGGAAGATTGATGTCTAAAAGGATTAAATCTATATGTTTAGTTGCAATGATTCTATGCATCTCTTCACCATTTTCAGCAATGATGGTTTCGTAACCTTCGGCTTGGAAAATGTTTGAAGCCATGGTTGAAGCAACTGATTCGTCATCAACAATTAAAACTGTATGTGCTGTCATATTCGTAATACCTTTATCAGTTATAATTTTTTATCTATCAAATTCTAAAGCTTTACCAAATACACTTTGATTTAGTAATTTTCCGTCTTTAACAATAATATTGCCATTTACAATTGTTGTATCAACACTGTTATTAAATGTGTAACCAAGGAATGGAGACCATTTACATTTTGAGGCAATATCTGCAGGAATTACTGTGTGTTTCTTGTTTGGATCAATAATTACTATATCTGCAAAATATCCTTCTCTAATGAAACCACGCTTACTTACATTAAATCTTAATGCTGTGTTATGACATAGAGCTGTTACAGCATTTTCAATTGTTAATTCGTTTTTATGTACTAATTCAAGTACTGCAAGTAATGAGTATTGAATTAATGGTAATCCAGAAGGAGCCTTAAAGTAAGGTAGCATCTTTTCTTCGTTGGTGTGTGGAGCATGATCAGTTGCTATGTTAGTAATAACACCTGTTCGTACTGCCTCTACTAATGCTGCTCTGTCGCTTTCTTCTTTTACAGCTGGGTTACATTTTAATTTGTTTCCTAGCTTTTCATAATAAGAGTTGTTGAAAAATAGGTGATGAGCACAAACTTCAGCAGAAATTCTTCTTTGTGATATTGGCTGTTTGGCAAATGGTTTAAATAATTCTAGTTCTTCCTTTGTTGATAAATGAAGAACGTGAAGATTTGCATTGGTTTTAACAGCTAATTCAACCGCTTTTTTGGTTGATTCAAAGCAAGCACCACGCGAACGAATTAGGTAATGCATTGATGATGTTAAGTTTTCTTCACCATATTGTTCAATGAACTTTTTGGTGTTTTTAGCAATGATTGCATTGTCTTCGCAATGTGTGGTTATAGGTAATTGAGTATTTCTAAATATTTTTTCTAACGCTTCGTCTTGGTCAACAAGTAAGTCACCTGTTGATGACCCCATAAAGATTTTAACACCACAAGTTTCTTTTGGGTTTAACTCTAAGATTTCATTTAGGTTGCTATCTGTTGCACCCAAATAAAAGCTATAGTTAGCAAGTGAATTACGACACGCAATTTCGTTTTTTATTTTTAGGCTTTCTTTAGTAGTTGCAGGTGGGTTATTGTTAGGCATATCCATAAAGCTAGTTGTTCCACCTAGAACTGCTGCAATTGATTCAGATGAAATTGTTGCTTTGTTGGTTGCTCCTGGTTCTCTAAAGTGAACTTGGTCATCAATAACTCCAGGTATTACTAACTTATTTTGGCAATCTATGATTTCGGATGAATCGTTAGCTTCGATATTATTATCAATTCTTTTGATAATATTATTTTCAATTAATATATCTCTAAATTTAGTTGAATTTTCATTAATAATGGTAGCATTTTTGATTAAAATATTACTCATTTGAACCTTCTGTATGTGTTTACCTAACTAAAATGAATTATACAGTTTTAAGTGAATAGTGTAAAAGAATTAAGTAAGTCTTGTTATAATATTGTTAATTTTAACAATTAAAAGTTCTAGATCTTAATAAAATGTAATAAATTAGTTATCTAATGTCTATAAAATTCTTGAAAAATCTGTTTTTAAAATTGTGATTGTAAATAAATTTAGATTGTAAATAAATTTAATATAGAAGAAAGTTTTAAAAATGTGCTACAAATTGAAAAAGATGTTTTAGAAAATAATTTCAATCACAAAATTTAGTGTATTTCTTATGTAAAATGCAGGCTATAGATTTTTTTATAAATCAAAAAGCTTATTAAATATTATTTTCTATCGTTATTTTATCGGTTGTTAAATTTTGTTTTTTAAATAATGTATTAGAATATGAACCTTGATTTTATTGTATTATAAGAAGCTTTTTATAATACAATTCAAAGAAAAAACGAGGTGCAAAATGTCAGATATAGAAAATAAGAAAGAGTTTAAAATAATAAAAAAAGAAAACTTATATAAAGGTTTTTTTTCTATGAATAAATACTCAATCTGCCATAGTAAGTTTGGTGGAGGGATGACCAGAGTATTTGAAAGGGAATTATTAGAAAGAGGACATGCGGTTGCAGTTGTTCCGTATGATCCAATTAAAAAGAAGCTAGTTTTAATTGAACAATTTAGGCCTGGTGCAATGTTCGATAGAGAATCTCCTTGGTTAATAGAGGTTCCTGCTGGAATAATTGATAAAAACGAGGCTCCAGAAGTTACAGTAGAAAGAGAACTTCAAGAAGAAACTGGTTTAAGCTGTAAAGAAGTTAAATTTATATCTAAATTTTTTATAAGTCCAGGTGGATGTACAGAAACTATTTCGTTATATACCTGTAATTTAGATATTGAAGAAGAAAAAGTACGTGGAATACATGGCTTAGATGTAGAAAATGAAGATATTAGGGTAACGATTAAGTCGTTAGAAGAAGCCTTGCAAATGATTGAAGATGGTGAAATCTGTAATGCGATGACAATTGTGGGAATACAGTATATTGCGTTGCATCCTAATATTTTTCAATAATTGTAAGTTAATACAATAATTATAAAAATAACCATATAACTGAGTAATACAAAACGTAAATGTTATTATTTAGGAAAATTAGGACATAATTGTGATTGAACAACAATACATATTAACTCATATTGGAGAAGAGCAGTCGTTCTCATTGCTACAAATCACAGACATGCATTTGTTTGAGAAGGATGAGTCATGTCTATTGGGAGTTAATACAGCAAAAAGCTTTGAAGCTGTTCTAGAACAAGTTAAGAAGCAAGATGTACCTTTTGATTTAATTTTGGCAACAGGTGATATAGCTCAGGATTATTCAGAAGGAGCTTATGCTCGTTTTGCTAGAATGGTTAAACCTTTAAACAAACCTGTTTTTTGGTTGCCAGGTAATCATGATGACGGACCAAAAATGACACGCGTTATGCCTACCCTAGATATAAGTGATGCTAGAAACATTATTGTAGGCAAGTGGCAGTTTATAATGTTAGATACTCAGGTTTACAATTCTCCTTTAGGATGGATTGATGGAGATGATTTATCATATATTCAAAAGTGTGTTGAATCGCGTCCTGATTTAAATACAGTTATCTGTTTACATCATAATGCCTTTACTGTTAATAGTGCATGGTTAGACCAACATGAATTAAAGAATAAGATTGAGCTTTTATCTTTGATTCATAAATATAAAAACGTAAAGTTAGTTTTATGTGGTCATATTCATCAAGAGCAAGATTTTATTGATGCAGAAGGTATTAGATTTATATCTACCCCGTCTACATGTATTCAATTCGCTCCTTTAAGCTTTAATTTCGCTTTGGATACTAAAGGTCCTGGTTGGAGATATTTAACATTTAATCCAGATGGAACAATCTCTACTCAAGTATATCGCTTGCCATATGTAGACTTCAAGCCTGATTTTGGTATAGGTGGTTACTAATAAAATAACATACTAAAGGGAAGCGAGAGCTTCTCTTTTTGTTTGTTGTGTAATTGAGTTTGGAATTTTTTGTTTCTAGTAGTTTTCCCTTTGTATTATTTTGATTGATGTCTTTAAAGCATTTACTTATGCTTCAGATATACTTTGAATAATCACTCATTTATATGAACCTAAGACAATGTAAACCTTATCTAAAGTACGTTTCTATGCTATACTGAAAACGTTTTTTTATAAGGAATCATATAACAATAAATAATGGAATATTATGTCACAACAAAATGAAAATGCTTATACAGGTGATTCGATAGAGGTCTTAAAAGGTTTAGACCCTGTTCGTATTCGTCCAGGTATGTATACTGAAACATCATCTCCTACACATTTGGCAATGGAAGTTATTGATAATAGTGTAGATGAAGCTTTAGCAGGTTATGCAAGTAAAGTAGAAGTAACTTTATGTAAAGACCAATCATTAGAAGTGAGCGACAACGGGAGAGGCATGCCAGTTGATATTCACTCTGTAGAAAAGGTTCCAGCAATTGAGCTTATTTTTTCAAGATTACATGCAGGTGGTAAATTCTCAAGTAAGAATTATGCGTACTCAGGCGGTTTACATGGTGTAGGTGTAGCTGTAGTTAATGCGCTTTCATTAAGATTAGAAGTAGAAGTTAAAAGAGATTGTAAGCAATATAGTATTGTTTACGAGAATGGTGAAAAATCTCAAGATTTAACAGTTGTTGGTGAAGTTGGCAAAAGAACAAGTGGTTCAAAGGTAAAGTTCTGGCCAGATCCAAAATATTTTGATAGACCAAATTTTAGTGTTAGTAGATTAGTCGCAGCCTTAAAGGCTAAGGCTGTTTTATGTCCAGGTTTGAATATTACATTTAATGATCAAGTTTCTGGAGAAAAATATAATTGGTGTTTTAAGGGGGATTTAAATCAATACCTTAAAGATGCTTTAAATGGTGTTACTTATTTCCCAGAAGGGGAAACATTCGCAGGTCATGAGACTGTAGATTTGTCCTCTAGTAATGGAGGGCTCGGGGTTAGAGAAAATGGAGAAAAAGCTGAGGTAGATTGGGCCTTTGCATGGACACCGGATCATAAGGGGTTGGTAAGTGAATCTTATGTAAATCTAATTCCAACATCTTTAGGAGGTACTCACGTTAACGGTCTAAGAGTTGCATTAAATGATGCAATAAAGGATTTTTGTGAACACCAAAATGTTTTACCAAAGAATTTAAAGCTAACTATTGATGATATTTGGGATAATGTTTCATATGTATTGTCATTAAAGGTAAAGGATCCAATGTTTGCATCTCAAACAAAGGAAAGGCTTAGCTCTAAGGAATGTGCACAGATAGTTGTTAATGCGGTAAAGGATAAATTTAGCTTATGGTTAAATTCAAATGTAGAAGCTGCAAAACAAATTGTTAACATATGTATAGCACAGGCTATGTCTAGAGTTAAGACATCTAAAGTGGTTGAACGTAAAAAGGCTGTATCAGGACCTACATTACCTGGGAAGCTAATGGATTGTGCTAGAAATGATCCATCTAAATGTGAACTATTTTTAGTCGAAGGGGATTCAGCTGGAGGGTCAGCAAACGGAGCTAGAGATAGAGAATACCAAGCGGTATTACCTTTACGTGGTAAGATTTTAAATACTTGGGAAAAGGAAACTGATGAGTTGTTTGAATCACAATGCATACATGATATTTCTGTTGCAATTGGTCTTGATCCTCATGACGTAAATCTAGACAACCTTCGTTATGATAAGATTTGTATTTTGGCGGATGCTGATAGTGACGGTCTGCATATTGGTACTTTAATTTGTGCTTTATTTACAAAGCATTATCCTGAGATCGTAAAGGCTGGACACTTATATGTAGCAATGCCTCCTTTGTATAGAATTGACTCAGGACTTGAAAAGTACTACGCATTAGATGAAGAAGAACGTGAAGCAATAATTGCAAAGATTTTAAATCGTAGAAAGAATGCAAAGTATGAGGTAACACGATTTAAAGGTCTAGGTGAAATGGACAAGGAACAGTTAAAGGAAACTACCATGAATCCTGCGACTAGACGTTTAGTTCAGTTGACCTTATCAGAGGATTCACAAGAAGAAACATATCAGCTTATGGATATGTTGCTATCAAAGAAACGAGCTGGTGACAGACGTGAATGGTTAGAAGAAAAGGGTAATCTTGCAGACATCGAAGATTAAGATGTAAGGATTGATGAATGGCTGAAGCAGACGGTCAGGAGAAGACCGAACAGCCCACCGGGAAACGAATAGAGGACTCCCGGAAAAAGGGGCAGGTAGCGCGCTCTAAGGAACTTGCAACATTCTTGGTTTTAATATCAGGAGTTTGTGGGTTGTGGCTGGTTTCGTCATTCTTATATAGAGGTCTAAGAGAGGTTATTACAAGAAGTTTTGTTTTAACTAAGGCAGATCTTTTCGATATAAAAGCAATGGAGAAAATATTATTAGAAAATATTTTGTCTGTTACTTGGCCATTAGTTTCAATGTTTGCAATTGTTATAGTAATGGCTTTTGTTGGCAGCATAGGAGTTGGAGGAATGAACTTTAGCTCTGAAGCAATGATGCCAAAGTTTAGTAAGATTAGTCCTGCTAACGGTATAAAAAGAGTATTTAGTTTAAACAGTGTAATAGAACTAGTTAAAGCTATTTTAAAGGTTGCTTTAGTTGGTTCTATTTGTTTTTTCTTAATTACAGGAAACATTGAAGAAATACTTGCATTTTCGACGATGGAAATAACATATGCTGTTAGAGAAGCTATTAATACGTTATTCTGGATTTTGTTATTCATTGTTAGTGCAATGATTCCGATTGTTGCCTTAGATGCACCATTCCAGCTTTGGCATCATATGGAACAATTAAAGATGACAAAGCAAGAAGTAAAGGAAGAGTACAAACAACAAGAAGGTAATCCTCAAGTTAAGTCTCAGATGAGAAGTATGATGTATCAACTTATCAATAGACGCATGATGCAAAATATTCCAGAGGCTGATGTGGTTGTAACTAACCCGACTCACTATGCTGTAGCTTTAAAGTATGACCAGTTTGGTTTAACAGCACCAACGGTTGTTGCCAAAGGGGTTGATGATATAGCTGAAAAAATTAAGGAAATAGCAAGAGAAAGTGAGGTTATGATAATACCTGCTCCACCTTTAGCGAGAGCTTTATATTATACGACTGATTTGGATGAAGAAATTCCAAGAGGATTGTTTGCTGCGGTTGCTCAAGTGTTGGCTTATGTGTTCCAAATGAAACAATTTAGAAAAGGCAAAGCTCCTAGACCAAGAGATCTTAAGAAGGATTTACCAATTCCAGATGATATGCAATATTAGTTATGCGATAAGTAACTCTTTATTATTTATTATTCGTTTAAAGGTTTTGTAAAAATATCATAAGCATTCTAATATATGATACAATCTGTTATTAAGATTCTTCCTGATAGCTATTTTCTCTTAAGAAGAGTTTTACATAAAAGAATTTAACCTTATTGTGACTCCTTAAAATATATGCTTAATTAGTGTATATTTGAGATAAGTTATTAAAGATTTAAACTGAGAAAAAATATGAAAAAAATTACACTTCCTAATTATAGCAATGCTAAGGTTTTAGTAGTTGGCGACGTGATGTTAGATAAATATTGGAAAGGGGGGAGCAATAGAATCTCTCCTGAAGCTCCAGTTCCGGTGGTAAAGGTTGGTGAAATTGAATCACGCCCAGGGGGAGCAGCTAACGTTGCTTTAAATATTTCATCGTTAGGTGGTAGCTGTACTTTAGTTGGATTAGTAGGTTCTGATGAGTCTGCAAAAGAGTTGGCTGTACATTTAGAAAGAAACAACTTAAATAATAGAAGTGTAGTTGTTCCAGATATGGCTACAATAACTAAGATTAGAATATTAAGCCGTGGTCAACAGTTATTAAGAATGGATTTTGAAGATGGGTTTGAAAATGTTGACCAAGCTCCGATACTAGCAAGATTGAGGGAGTGTGTTAAAGATTGCAATGTTGTAATCTTCTCAGATTATGGTAAAGGTGCGTTACATTCCATTCAAAGTATGATTCAAATTGCAAGAGATGCAGGATGTAAGGTGTTAATAGATCCTAAAGGCACAGATTTTTCAAAATATAGTGGAGCCACTTTATTAACACCTAATATGAGTGAATTTGAAGCCGTAGTTGGTAAGGTTACTAGCGAAGAAGATCTAATTGCGAAGGGAAAGAAACTAATTCAAGATTACAATATTGAAGAACTTTTAGTTACTCGTTCTGAAAATGGGATGACATTGATTAGATTAGATGCAGAACCATTAACATTACCTACTGAAGCAAAGGAAGTTTACGATGTTACAGGTGCGGGTGATACAGTTATAGGTACTCTAGCGATAAGTTTATCAGCAGGAGCTTCAATAGAAGAGTCTTGTGCATTAGCAAATAAAGCAGCAGGTATAGTTGTTGGTAAGGTAGGTACATCTACAGTATCTCCAAGAGAATTACAGAAGGTAATTGCAAGTGATTATGAAGCGAAGATTACTGGTGTAGTTACCAAGGAAGAGTTAGTTGAATTAATAAAAACAGCTCAAAGTAAAGGCCAGAAGATTGTTATGACTAATGGTTGCTTTGATATCATACATGCAGGGCATGTAGCTTATTTAGAGCAAGCTAAGTCATTAGGTGATATGTTAATTGTAGCTGTAAATTCAGATGAATCAGTGAAACGTTTAAAAGGTCCTACAAGACCAATTGTTAATCTAGAACAGCGTATGGCTGTATTATCAGGGTTAGCTTCAGTTGATTGGGTTGTAAGCTTCGATGATGATACACCTAGAGCATTGATTGCAGAAGTATTACCTGATGTTTTAGTAAAGGGTGGGGATTATCAACCTGAAGAAATTGCAGGCTATGCTGAGGTTGTCGCAAACGGTGGTGAAGTTAGGATTTTATGCTTCAAAGATGACTGCTCAACATCAGGTATAGTTAAGAAGATTATCAGTACTAGCGATGAAGAAGGTAAATTTGAAAGACAAAATTGCAAGTAGTAGTTTCAAATTGTAGGAATAAAAAAATGGCTCTTAATTTTAAGAGCCATTTGTTTTTGCATTATTTTGTATATCTAGTAAATAGAGTATCTACTATATTATGTATTATATTTTAAATTATAACCAAGTCTTTGAAACACGTTCTAACATAATATATAAAGCGTGAGCTAATTGGTCTTCACCAAAGAAGTTACGAATTCCTGGGAAGTCTTCTACTGTAGCTGCGATATAATGTTTTTCTTCGTTATCAATAAGAGTCATTCTTTGACAAACAAACTTATCATTTCTTGTCTTAAATAGCTTTAAGTAACCTAATCTACGATCTGTTTTGCTTTGTCTTTCTTCAACGTTACAGATTTGCCAACCTTTAAAGGTTATATCCATTTTTCCATCACGTTTTACTATTTCATCACAAGGAATATCCGTAATAGTTTTGCACAAATCTGGGCGTTCTTTTATGATAGCGGTTCTATGATCTTCTTCAGTTACCTTTCCTAGCCCACTGGAACGATCGTCTGAGTTGCTAATCATGCTTGTTAATTTATCAAATAATCCCATTTAATTCTCCTTCTGATTACTCTCCACTGCTAATTGCGGAGTTTCTAACACATCATGTATTATATCATTCTCATATTATGCAAAAAAAAATATGTTTTGTGTAAATATTATTAGTAAAATTTGAAGTTTTATATAAAAAAAGAGAACTTATAATTGATAAGTTCTCTTTGATTAACGATTTTAATTATTTTAGATTCAAGTTTTTGTTTTACTTAATTAACGCATCGTTGATAGAAGTAATGTCTGCTTCAGTTAAAATACCTGCGGTATATCTTAAGTTTAACCAACTTAAGATATATTGGTATCTTGCTGTAGCTAAACTACTCTTTGCGTTATAAAGTCTTTGTGTCGCATCTAACACATCCACAATTGTTCTAGTACCAACTTGGTAACCTGCTTCAGTTGCTTTTAATGCACTTTCTGCAGAGATAACGCTTTGCTTGTAAGCGTTAACTGTACCGATTGTAGCATTGATATTGTTAAATTGGTTGTATAAGTTAGTTTTAACAGTTCTATGAGTTAGTTCTAATGCTTCGCTCGCAGCAATGTAATCTTGTTGAGATTTTTCAACTTCAGCAGATGTCGCACCACCAGAATATAGAGGAATATTTAATTCAATACCAACTGTTGCAGTGTTAAGTGTTCCGTCAACCTTAGTAATATTGTTTTCTTTATAATCTGTATGAGTTGAGTTTAAGCTACCAAATAAATCTAATGTAGGTTCATGGCCAGATTTTGCTAAAGTGATTTTGTTCTTTGCAATTTCTCTATTGATCATGCTTTGTTGAAGACTTAAATTGTTTTCTTCAGCTGTCTTTAACCAATAGTCAGCGTTTTCTGTTAACTCTTTAGTTGAAAAAGTTTCAATATTTAAATGACTTAGGTTAGCATGTAACAAACCAGTGATTTGGCGTAGGTTTTCATAGCTGTTTTTTAATTTGTTGTTAGCAATAATAACGTTTGCACTAGCTTGGTCATAAGAAGCTTTAGCTTCTTGAACATCAGTATTTGCAATTAAACCAACTTTAAATCTTTGGTTTGCTTCGTTGTATTGTTGTTCTAAAGCTTTTAAATTAGCTTGTGAAAATTCTAGTAAATCTTTTGCTTCTAGTACACTGAAGTATGCTTTGCTTGTTCTTACAATTAATTCTTGTTTTGCATTGTTATATGCTAAGTCTGCAGATGTTGCATTCTTTTCTGCGATAGAGCTTTGTAGGAAGTTTGAGTGTCTCCAAATAGATTGTTGTAGAGACAATGTTCCTCCTGCAATGAAAGCAGTAGCTTGGTCATTTTTATTTGTCTTATTGTATTGGGCTACACCTTTTAGGTTGATTTGAGGAAGATTTGCAGCATCTGCAATGTCAATTGCTGCGTATGCAGAATCTCTTAAAGCCTTTTGTTGTAAAATAATTGGATCTTTAGTTTGTGCTAGCTTATAAATTTCTAATAAGTCATCAGCATTTGCTGTTGAAAAAGCTGCAGTTGCAACAGCTACACCGATAAGTGTTGAAAAACGCATCTTTTAAATTCCTCGTGTTTTCTTTTGAATTTTTGCTAATCTTTATTATATATGATTAGGTGAGTAAAAAGTATATAAATTAAAAAACAATTAACTGATTTGTGTATGTAATATAAATTATTAATACAGTTATGTAAATTTTTATACGATTAATGATGTAGTTATAACTAATTAGTCTTCTATATTCTAAGCTCGTGGATGAATTTTATTGTAGGTTTTGTGAAGCTTAGATGTGGCTACATGTGTATAAATTTGTGTTGTTGATATGTCTGAATGACCTAAAAGGTGTTGTATAACATGAAGGCTTGCCCCGTTATCTAGTAAATGAGTTGCAAATGCATGTCTAAATACGTGAGCTGAAACGTTGGTGTTTACACCTGCCATTAAACAATGTTGTTTAATGGTGTTAAATAATGAAACTCTGCTTAAAGGTTTCTTTTTAGTAGGACTCTGAAAAATATAGTCACAGTTGAAGTTCTTTAGTTTGTGTTCATCAACATATTTGTGAATGTATTTTAGAACTAAATCTAAAGCATATTTGGCTATTGGGACAATTCTTTCTTTGTTTCCTTTACCTACAACTCTAATATACTCATCTTTAAAATTTATGTTTTCAGGTTTAAGTTTTAGTAGTTCAAAAGAACGTAAACCAGAAGCGTACAATAATACAATCATCGCCTTATCTCTAAGGTCTTTTAGAACATCTTCATCAAAGGTGTCTAATATTTCTTTAATTGTTGTTGAATTAATTAACTTTGGTAATCGTTGTTCTAATTTTGGTGGGGAAATATTTTCTGTTGGGTCAATATCTCTAATTTTTTCAATAATAAAAAATCTACACAGTGATCTAATTGAACAGATTATTACATTAATTGTTCTGGATTTTGTGTTGTCTTCTTTTTGATTATAGGTAATATAGTTTTCAAGGTCATGCTTTTTGAAGGAGTAAATGCTTACATTAATGCTCTTTAGGTATCTATGAAATTTTCTTAATTGTGTTTTATAGGTTGAGCATGTAGATTTTGATAATCCAAGATCTGTTGATAAGTAGTTTATGTAATCGTTAAACATAGATTGCTTAGTAAAATCATCGTTATTGCTTGAATTATCTAAATCAGATTCTTGCATTTAATTACTCCAATTGGCTGTTGTTTTTTTTTCTTATTATATAATTTTGGCGGAAAAAATAATTATGTACATCTTTAAATAACATTGTTATGATATCGTTAGTTTATTTATTTTGATGTTTGTCACGTTTTGTTTTCTTGTTGGTAAAACATAAAGCTAGCAAGAACTTTTTAGGAATATTTTTATGGCTTATAAGAGAGTTTTAACAGTTCAAGATATTTCGTGCTTTGGTCAATGTTCATTAACTGTAGCATTGCCTATTTTATCAGCATGTGGTTCAGAAGCGGTAATTTTACCATCAGCAGTTTTATCAACATATACTAGTAATTTTAAAAATTATACTTTTAGAGATTTAACAGAAGATATCCCAAGTATTGAAAAACATTGGATCAGTGAAGGTATAAAATTTGATGCTATATATACAGGATATTTAGGTAATAAGAAGCAAATCGATTATGTAGAAAGTCTTATTAAGAATACATTAAAGGATGAAGCTTTGGTTATTATTGATCCAGTAGTAGGTGACAATGGCCACTTATATCCAGGTTTTAATGATGAATATGTTGCTAAAGTTAAGCAGCTATCAACAAATGCTGATTATCTAATTCCAAACATTACTGAAGCGTCTTTTTTAACAGGCATGCCTTATAAGAAAGAATATGACGAATCTTATATATTAGAGTTATTTAATAAAATGTCAGAATTTTGTAAAGGCACAATTGTTTTGACTGGTGTAAGTTATGACAAGGAAACAACAGGTATAGCTATTTACAAGGATGGACAAATTCAATACTACAAGCATAGGTTAATTGATAGAAACTGCCATGGTACAGGTGATATTTTTGCATCAAGTTTTACAGGTGCATTAATGCAAGGAAAGACACCATTTGAAGCTTGTAAGATTGCTGCAGACTTTATTTTGGCAAGTATTGAGAATACGATTGGTGATGAAGAACATTGGTACGGTGTAAGATTTGAGTTAGAACTTCCAAAGCTTATTAAGGATGTACGTGGTATTTAGTAAAACTTTAAACTATAGTAAAAACTCAAGTAAATAGAACTAAGTTCCAATCATTATGTTCAAAGCCGTCTATTGCATTGTCATAGACGGTTTTTGTATTCATGACAAAAGCATAAAAACGCTGAATTTTATATATTATCTAAAATTACTTAATGTGAGTATAAAGTAGAAATTGTATTGATATACGTGGATGGAGCGAGATACGAGAATCGAACTCGCGTATACAGCTTGGGAAGCTGTCGTTCTACCATTGAACTAATCTCGCTAACGAATAACGGACGTGATTATAGACTCTATTGTTTTAGATGTCTATAGTTAAGTTATCATAATTTGTGTTTGATGCCTTGATTTTATTTACAGTTATAAATGTCTGAAATCAAACTTAGGTGATGAACATTAATACATACCTTATTTATAGGTATTTTGGATAAATTGTAGTGTTCAATTTTGATAACTTGAAAATTCTTGTTTCTGACTGTTATAAAATGAAGATTTAACAACTGTTAAAAACGTTAGTTTTATTAACAGTGTGTTTATGTTGATGAATGTTAATAAGTTACAAAATTTATTCAATTTTACATTTATTAACATGATAACTTCTGAAAATAGCACTATAAAGATGGTATAAAATTCTATAAATAAAAAAATGTCAACAGCAATTTAGTGTGGATAAAATTTTATATTGATATTTTCCACAGATATTGTGTGAATAAGTGTATATAAAGTGTTACTAATATATGTGTATATTATTATAAGTATTAAAATTCAATGGTTTAGAAGAATATGAAAATATTTTACTTATATGGAAAATAATTTTATAGCATAATTTTTTGAAAATGTTTACATAAAAAATTATGATTAATAAATAAACAAATTCACAGGTTGTGAATTTGTTATTCACATTGCTGTTGATAATTTAAATTTGAATAAAAGTTTACTTTTTAAAAAACTGAATATGTTTGTTGATAGACTGTGATTATATTGTTGATAATCGAGTTAATAGTAAATTTATTTTTGTATAGACTCTTAATTGTATAAACCTAAACCCACTTTGTTGTAAATATGCTAAAATATGCAAAATATTTGGTTTTACTTGATACAAGTGGAAAAAGAAAATGGAAATTAGAACACGTTTTGCCCCAAGTCCTACAGGATATTTACATGTTGGTGGCGCAAGAACAGCTTTATACTCATGGTTATATGCTCGTCATAATAAAGGTAAATTTGTTTTAAGAATAGAAGATACAGACCTTGAGCGTTCTACACAGCCTGCAATTGATGCAATATTAGAAGCTATGCAATGGACTGGCATGGGCTGGGATGAAGGTCCATTTTATCAAACAAAGCGTTTTGACCGTTACAATCAAGTAATTGATGAGATGCTAGCAGATGGTCGAGCATACAAGTGTTACTGTTCTAAAGAAGAATTAGAAAAACACCGTGATGAACAAATGAGTAAGGGTGAAAAACCTCGTTATAGCGGACGTTGCAGAGATTCACATGAAGAACACGCACAGGATAAACCATACTGCGTTCGTTTTAAGAATCCAAAAGAAGGTAAGGTTAAGTTTCATGATTTAATCAGAGGTGATATTGAATTTGATAATGAAGAATTAGATGATTTAATTATCAGACGATCTGATGGTACACCTACTTATAATTTCTGTGTGGTAATTGATGACTGGGATATGGGTATCACTCACGTAGTACGTGGTGAAGATCATATAAACAATACTCCAAGACAAATTAACATCTATAAAGCATTAGGAGCTAAGGTTCCTGAATTTGCTCACGTTTCTATGATTTTAGGTGATGACGGAGCTAAATTATCAAAGAGACATGGTGCTGTAAATGTAATGCAATACCGTGATGATGGATACTTACCTGAAGCATTATTAAACTACTTAGTTCGTTTAGGTTGGGGACATGGCGATGATGAAATCTTCTCTATTGACCAAATGATCGAATATTTTAGTTTAGAAGCAATTTCAAAGAGTGCCTCTGCATTTAATACAGATAAGTTAAAGTGGTTAAATAATCATTACATCAGAACTTTACCTGCTTCAAGAGTCGCTGAGGAATTAGTTTGGCAAATGAATTATTTACAAATTGATTATTCTAAGGGACCTACACTTGAAGATGTTATCACATGCTTAGCTGAAAGATGTCATACATTAAGAGAACTAGCGGAACAATCAAGATATTTTTATCAAGAATATACTGAGTATGATGCAGCAGCTGAGAAGAAGTGGTTTAAGGCAAACAGTGCAGAAGCTTTAACAAGAGTTAAAGATAAGTTAGTTGCTATGAGTGATTGGAAGGGTGAAGATATTCATCATGCAATTGAAAATACCGCAGCTGAAATGGAAGTTGGTATGGGTAAGGTTGGTATGCCTGTACGTATAGCTGTTACTGGTTTAGGTCAATCTCCTGAAATTGGTATTGTAATGCAATTAATCGGCAAGGAACGTTGTATTGCACGTATCGAAAAGACTATCGATTACTTAAACACAAAGTTTGCTAACCAATAGTTAGTAATTCTTATCTTAAATTGACATACACATCTGTTTTGCATAAAATAGGTGTGTATTTAATAGGGGGTATAGCTCAGTTGGGAGAGCGCTTGCATGGCATGCAAGAGGTCCTCGGTTCGATCCCGTGTACCTCCACCATCTAAATAAATTTTGCCATTTAACTAACATATATTCTCAGTATCTTTATCTTTATGAAGTTCATTAAGTTTTCATTATTTTGTTTTGCAGTTTTTTTTGTTAATTCATGTGCAAATTACACTTTTGATTCAAATATTTCGGTTGATAATGTGAAGAATATGTTTAAGAGTCAAAGAGTAAAGAAATATACTAATTCTGAATTGTATAATTATGTCTATGTTGATTTAGGTACAGTTGAAGGTTTGAGCTGTCAATTAACAGAAGATGACTTAGAAGCGTCAGAATATGCAGCAAAACAAGATGCTATACAATTAGTTGCAAAGAAGGGCGGTAATGGCATCGTTTACAGTTCATGTATCACGCTTGAAAACTCTCCTTCGTGTGTAACAAGTGTTTCTTGTTATGCTCGTGCAGTCATAGTAAAAGAAGACTAGTTTTTAATGAACAGCAATCAATATGTTATAGAACCTATAGGTTATATAAAATCTCCGTTTGCTGAGAAGTTTGCTGTTCCTAGACAAAGTGTATTGATTCATAATGGAGTTTTTGAAGTAATATTTTATCCTCCATACGATAATGAACAAGCGTTTGTTGGATTAGAAGAATTTTCGCATATATATTTAGTTTTTTTATTTCACTTGAATAAGAATTTAAATACAGTAATTAACTTACTAGAGAAAAGAGAACAGAATTCCAATCAACTTGATACTAAATCATCTTTATCATTTAGTTCTATAAAAAAAGATTTTACTCCAATGGTAAGACCTCCAAGACTTGGTGGCAATAAGTTTAAAGGTGTATTTGCAACAAGAAGTCCCAATCGCCCAAATAACATTGGTTTGTCTTGTGTTAAGCTCTTAGAGGTTAAGAATAATAATGGTAAGGTATCTTTAATTATAGAAGGTGCTGATTTAGTTAATAATACCCCAATTATTGATGTTAAACCATATATTGGATTTGTAGATTCAATTAAGGATGCAAAAAGCGGTTACGCAACTGTTGAACCTCCAAAGATTGAAGTTGTATTTAGTGAAGAGGTGTTAGGATTTTTATCAAATATATCTATTGCTAATTTTAAAGAGTTAATCTCAGAGGTTCTTTCTCAAGATCCTCGTCCTGCCTATAAGCAAAAATCACTGACTGACACAGAACGTGTGTATGGTGTTCAACTGTATGATTATAATGTTCAGTGGAAGATGGTTTCAAAAGACGTAGCGTTTGTTGTAAATATTGCTAAAGTTTAGTTGTTTGTATCATGATAAACGCTGATAAGAAAAATCAGTGCAGATATCTCTTTTTGTTATTTATCTATTTGCTTAACATTTTAATTTTGTATTAGGTAGTGATTTCTAAAAAGTCAGATTTAGTCACTGAAAATAATAAATCTTGTTGTACAATATATGTTAATAATAGGACTGATGAATTAGATTTATATGCATATATTAATAACAGGTGCGTCAGGTTTTATAGCTAGAAATTTAGTGGTATACCTTGTTGATCAAATTCCTGATGTAAAAGTAACTTTACTTACAAGAAAATTAAAAAGAACGGCTGCTTTGTATAGCAAGATAAGAAGTAGCAGTCTTAAGCGTGCTTTGCAACAATGCAGAGTTCTTGTTATTGATCATTTAGCTGAAAATATTTTAGCTCCTGATGTCGTTATCAATCTAGCTGGAGCTCCAATTGTTACTCCTCAATCTTTTTCGTTATCAAATAACGAGTTGTATAATTCAAGAATTAAATATACTAAAGAACTATGTAATACTTTAAAGGATCTTAAAAAATTCCCAAAAGTATTTATGAATGCTTCGGCAATGGGAATTTATGGTTCACCTGGAACTGAATGTGATGAAAACTATGTGTCTTTAGGTGGTGATTATATTGCAAACTTAGCTCTTGATTGGGAATCATCTGTGTATGAGGGGGCTAAACTTGTTCCTTCAAGAATTGTTCTATTGCGTTTTGGTAATGTGTTAGGTTCTGGTAGTGGTTTTATTAAAAACTCGGTTCCTGTAATTAGAAAAGGTTTAGGAGAAATCAGCGGTTCTGAAAAGCAATTTATACCATGGATAGGCATTGAAGATACAGTAAGAGCAATACATCATTGTATTATGAATTCAAGTATTAAAGGGCCTGTTAATATTTGTACTCCAAATAAATACACTTATCACGATTACTGCAATATTGTTTCTGAAATTGTAGGTAAGAAGCAATGGTTTAAATGTCCTAGATTTCTTGTTACATTTGTAAAAGGGAAGATAGCTCCTTGTTTCTTAAATAGCTTGATTATGGTACCTAAGAAATTAGAGGAAACAGGATTTAAGTTTAAGGATGTTGAACTCGAAACGTTGCTACCAAGATTTGTTAAAAATAAGCCAAATAGAAGTTAGTTGATATCTTTTTCTATATTATTAGATAACAAATTTATAAGTAGAGTGATGTTTTTTAAAGCGATTTTCTAGGAATAATAACTTCTGCTTATGTATCATTAATGTAGCTAAGGAAAAGTACGGCAGGAAGTTAACATAAGGATGAATAGAGAGTTAAACTAAACAAAAGTTTTATTTAAAAACAAAAATGCTATGAGTAAAACTCATAGCATTTTTTTAACTAATCGGTTTTAGTTATCTTGTTGTTGAGCTTGAATTGCTGTAATTGCAATTGTATAAACGATATCATCAACAAGAGCACCACGAGATAAGTCGTTAACAGGCTTTCTCATACCTTGTAGCATAGGTCCAATAGAGATTAGGTTAGCTGAACGTTGTACAGCTTTGTATGTTGTATTACCGGTATTTAAGTCTGGGAATACAAATACTGTAGCTTTACCTGCAACAGGCGAGTTAGGAGCCTTTGAAGCAGCTACGTCAGCCATGATTGCAGCGTCGTATTGTAATGGACCGTCGATTACTAAATCTGGTCTCTTAGCTTTTGCTAATTCTGTTGCTTCTCTAACCTTTTCAACATCTGCACCTTTACCTGATGTACCTGTAGAGTATGAAATCATTGCAACACGAGGTTCGATACCAAATGCTTTAGCAGTGTCAGAAGATTGGATAGCAATTTCTGCTAATTGTTCTGCAGTAGGATCTGGATTAATTGCACAGTCACCGTATACTAATACTTGATCTGGTAATAGCATAAAGAATACAGAA
>JAXJQF010000025.1:0-11288 GCA_036311285.1 Ruminobacter sp.
AACAACACTTAAAAGCATTGACACACTGTTGATAATTGCTACAATTATGTTATTTGACAAGTACGTTTACGTTATGAACACAAAACAACATTCCAACGACAATAATGTAAGATTAGATAAATGGTTATGGGCAGCTAGATTTTACAAAACTAGAAGCATTGCTAGAAACATGATTGACGGTGGAAAGGTGCAATACAATAAACAACACACTAAGCCTGGAAAAATAGTTGAAATAGGAGCACAAATAACTTTATGGCAAGGCTTTAACCAAATTACTGTTATAGTTAAAGAAATCAGCAGCACTAGACAATGTGCTACAATTGCACAAAAGTTGTATGAAGAAACAACAGAAAGTATTACTAAACGTCAAGAAAGATTAGAACAAATCAAAAATAATAATTTCTTTGCTCCACATCCTGATAAAAAACCTAACAAGAAAGATCGAAGAGAAATTATAAAAATTAAAAACAACATTTAATTTTAAAGAGAATGAAAATGACCGTTGAATCAGAAAAATTTTCCCCCTTTGATAACATCAGACACTTTATTTTTAATGACTATGATATTAGAGGAGAAATTGTACAATTAACAGACTCATACAAAAAACTTATAGAAAATCACAACTATCCTGCTTGTATCAATGAACTACTAGGGAAAATGCAAGCAGCTATTTGCTTAATCACCTCTACCTTAAAATTTGAAGGTGAAATAATGCTACAAATCAGAGGTTCAAAGGAACTAAGATATGCGTTCATAAACAGCAATAACAATCAAGAAACTAGAGGATTAGCTTCTATTGATGGAAATATAGCTGACAACTGCGAGTTCAAAGATTTGTTTGATTCAAAAGCAATAATGACGTTAACTGTAATACCTCAACAAGGAAATCAATATCAAGGTATCATAGCTTTAAATAAAGATACACTTGATGAATGTATTGAAGAATACTTCCGTCAATCAGCTCAACTAGATACTCATATTCAGTTATATGCTGATCCAAAAGCTCAAAAATGCGCTGGTCTTTTACTTCAAATAATTTCATCTGAAAAGAAGGAACAACAAAAACTAGACTATAAACATGTTTGCGTGCTTGCTGATAGCTTAAAAGCTGAAGAAATATTAAACTTATACAACGAAGAAGTATTACATCGTTTATACAATCAAGAATCAGTAACCTTATATAAGAACAAACCTGTTTGCTTCAAATGCTCATGTTCTGATGAAAAATACATTTCCATGATTCGTCAAATGCCTAAAGAAGAAATCTTAGACATTTTCGAAAAAGAAGGGAAAATAGAATGTCAATGTAACTACTGTGGCAAACAATACTACTTCTCAAATGATGATATAGGTATTTAATTAACATGCATAGCAACTATTTCTCTAAATTGAAATATAGACAACAAGATTATTTTTTTTAGTTGCTATAATTTAATATTAGGTGTTAAAAATGGAAACTATGCATGAAATTACAGTACGAAACCTATGGTTATCAAAACAATCCTCCTTTAGCTTTTATTCATGGTTGGGGATTATGTGGAAAAATATTCACACCAATAATCCCAATTTTATCTAAAGATTTCCATCTTTACGTAATTGATCTACCTGGATATGGCGTAAATCATAACATCCCTAGCAATCATACTGAAAGTATACTTAACTCTTTAAACGACACGATTCCAAAAAATATCAACATTTTAGGATGGTCGCTAGGAGGAATGCTTGCTACTGAATACGCCTCATTCTACCCTTCTTGTATCAATAAACTCATAACTGTTTGTGCGTCTCCAAAATTCATAGAAGACACTAATTGGAAAGGCTTTGATAGAGAGCTTATTATTACGTTAATTAATACAATTAACGAAAACAACCACAAAAAAATAATTGAAAAATTCCTAACAATTCAATCAATAGGTTCTCCATCTATCAAAAATGATATTAAATTGATTAAACAGCTTATATCTCAAATGCCAGAAACAAAATATTACGAACTACAATATGGATTAAAACTTCTTCTCGATATGGATTTAAGGGCATATACAGACCGTATTACCTGCCCTTCTCTTCATATTTATGGAGCAAAAGACCGACTAGTTCCTATTCTTAATTCAAATTGTTGGCCTCATAAAGATGATACTTTAATTTATACATTTAAAGAAAGTTCTCATGCTCCATTTATCTCAGAAACTGAACTATTTTGCAAGATAATAAAAAAATTCATATTATACACTTAAAAATTTGATAAAATTAAAGTATAAAAATGAGGGAGAGTACTATTATGGATAAATTAACAATAAACAATGCCCAAACACTTTTTAATACTGCTAATCAACGTATTTATCAAAGCACCCACAACTATAATACTCAAAAAATTGATGAACCAAAATTAGCTACAGATTTACTTAAAAGTGAAGAAGAAGCTAAGACTGCAGCTAAAGTTATAGAAACCGAAAATAAATGCATTAACAGTTTGATAGACATTAAGGTCTAATAATTATTTAACCAAAGTTTTCAAGTACTCTTCGTTTATTCTCTTAATTTCTTCTTCTGTTAAAATCTTTATTTCAACTCTCTTCTCTTCATTCGAAAAATGAAATTTAGGTTCTGGTATTTCACCAAACCAATCTTCATGCTTGTGCGAAATTTTATTAACAAACCAAGTAACAGCACCTTTGTCAGTTTTTACAATAGCATCATCATCAATTGTTTTATTCATTAACGCCTTTGCCATTGGACTGTGATATGAAATAAATCCATCTCTATCATATACTTCATTAGAGTTAACGATTCTCACATGACGTAATACACCATCAGATTCTCTTTCAATCTCAACATATGCACCAAAAGCAACTACATTTAAATCCTTTATCTTCTTTGATGCATCGAGAACCTCTGCTTTAGCTATCACCTTTGAAATTATATAAATACGCTTATCAACTTGTCTTAACAACTGTTTATTATATTGATAATCAGCGTTTTCACTTCTATCACCTAAAGAAGCAGCCCATGCTAATTTTTTTACTACCTCTGGACGAATATCGTTCCACAGCATGTTAAACTCTTGTTTTATGAGAGTTAAACCGTCACTTGTAAAATATTCTATGTCGCTCACATATACTCCTTATTAAAAATTAAGTCATGCTATAACTAAATAGCATGACTTATAATCTATGATAATTTAATAATCTTTATTAAATTATAATTGTGGACCAGCAGCAACTAATGCCTTACCGTGTTCGTTACCAGTGAACTTAGCAAAGTTCTTGATGAAACGACCAGCTAAATCTTCAGCTCTCTTGTTCCATTCTGCTGCATCAGCGTATGTATCACGTGGATCTAAGATACCTGAGTCAACACCTGGTAATTCAGTAGGAACTACAAAGTTGAACATAGGGATAGTCTTAGTAGGAGCCTTGTCGATAGAACCGTCTAAGATTGCATCGATGATACCACGAGTATCCTTGATTGAAATACGCTTACCTGTTCCGTTCCAACCAGTATTTACTAAGTATGCAGTAGCTCCAGAAGCTTGCATCTTCTTAACTAATTCTTCACCGTACTTAGTTGGGTGTAAAGATAAGAATGCAGCACCGAAACATGCAGAGAATGTTGGAGTAGGTTCAGTAATACCACGTTCAGTACCAGCTAACTTAGCTGTGAAACCTGATAAGAAGTAGTATTGAGTTTGTTCAGCATTTAAAATTGATACTGGAGGTAACACACCGAAAGCATCAGCAGATAAGAAGATAACCTTCTTAGCAGCTGGAGCCTTAGAAACTGGCTTAACAATGTTGTTGATGTGATAAATTGGGTAAGAAACACGAGTATTTTCAGTAACACTCTTGTCAGAGAAGTCGATCTTACCATTAGCATCAACAGTTACGTTTTCTAATAATGCATCACGCTTGATAGCATTCCAAATATCAGGTTCGTTTTCCTTAGATAAATTGATTACCTTAGCGTAGCAACCACCTTCAAAGTTGAACACACCATCGTCATCCCAACCGTGTTCGTCATCGCCGATTAATTCACGCTTTGGATCTGTTGATAATGTAGTCTTACCAGTACCTGATAAACCGAAGAAAATAGCTGTTTCGCCATCCTTGTTTGTGTTAGCAGAACAGTGCATTGAAGCCATACCCTTTAATGGTAATAAGTAGTTCATGTATGAGAACATACCCTTCTTCATTTCACCGCCGTACCAAGTATTTAAAATGATTTGTACTTTTTCAGTTAAGTTAAATACAACAGCTGTTTCTGAATTTAAACCTAATGCTTGGTAGTTTTCAACCTTTGCCTTAGAAGCGTTCATAACTACGAAATCTGGTTCGCCAAAGTTAGCTAATTCTTCAGCTGTTGGACGAATGAACATGTTAGTAACAAAGTGAGCTTGCCAAGCTACTTCCATGATAAAACGAATCTTTAAGCGAGAGTTTTCGTTAGCACCACAGAAAGCATCAACAACATATAATTTCTTGTTAGATAATTCTTTTGCAGCGATATCCTTTAAAGCTTCCCAGCTTGCTTGTGATAAAGGCTTATTATCGTTCTTGTATTCGTCAGAAGTCCACCAAATAGTATCTTTAGTAGTTTCATCCATAACGAAGAACTTATCCTTTGGTGAACGACCAGTGAATACACCAGTCATAACGTTTACCGCACCCATTTCAGTTTCTTGACCAACTTCGTAACCTTCTAAAGACGCAGCAGTTTCTTCCTTAAATAACACATCATATGATGGGTTATAAATTACTTCAGTAGCACCAGTGATGCCGTACTTAGCTAGGATATCTTTTTCCATTTAAAATGTTTCTCCAAAATTAAACATATATCTTAAACAAATCAGATTTTAAGAGATCTGTAGAAATTAATCTATATAAAAATAGAACAATTTTTAAATTTTTGTAATTTTTCTCATTTTACTTATTCCAATTCTCGCTAAACACCAAAAAAAGCTATTATTTTTAATATATCTACAAATTTGTCGTTACTTTATTAATCTGTCATTTTTGCATTAAATTGTAATATTTAATATAATTAAAAAAAATCACAGTCACTTAACACACTAGGTCTAATATGGATAGTTTTAAAATCATCAACATATCTTCAAAAGCTGAGCAATATTTTGTAAATTTATTAAAAGACAAGGCACCAGAAACAAGAGTAAGAGTTTTTGTAGCAAATCCCGGCACACCAGGAGTAGAGTGTGGAATATTATATTGTCCAAAAGATATGATTACAGGTGCTGATGATATCTTTGCATATAATGGTTTTGACATAGTAATCGATCGAACAAGTCAACCATACCTAAAAAACTCTAAAATTGATGTAGAAGAAGAAAACGGAAGTGAAACGTTAACCTTTAAAGCACCAGAATTAAAGAAGCTTGATATACCTGAAGACGCTACATTAGATGAAAAAATCAGAAGTTTTTTCCAAACTACAGTAAACCCTTCTCTAGCAGCACACGGAGGCAAAGCCAACGTAATTAGTGTAAGTGAAGATGGAATAATAAGAGTTGAATTCCTTGGAGGATGTAAGGGATGTAGTATGGTTAATGTAACACTAAAGGAAGGGATTGAAGCGAATCTAAAACAAGCTTTTCCTGGAATGATTAAAGAAGTGGTAGATAACACAAATCACGAGCAAACAGAAGAAACCTACAAGCCAGCATAGTAGTTGTGTTTATTCAATACTTTTATGAAAAAAACCTAGAAATCTATTCTAGGTTTTTTATAATTGATTAAGTAAAATCTAACTTACTCTATCTTCTGAGTTCTTCCTAGCAAGGTCGCTGTAGCTTCTCTTGGTGACTTATGATTATAAACAACCTGATATATTTCTTCACATATAGGCATTTCAATACCATAAGATAGTGCTAATTCATGAATTTCTCTAGTATTACTATACCCTTCTACAACCTGACCTATCTGTTTAATAGCTTCTTCAACTTCTTTACCTTGTCCTAACAACATTCCAAATCTACGATTTCTAGATTGATTATCAGTGCAAGTTAAAACTAAATCACCTAAGCCAGCCATACCAAGGAATGAATCCTTATTAGCTCCCATAGCTACACCTAATCTTTGAATTTCGATTAAGCCACGAGTAATTAGAGCTGTTCTTGCATTTGCACCGAAGCCAAGCCCGTCTGACAAACCGGCACCAATAGCAATAACATTTTTAACACAGCCTCCAATTTGCAAACCAACCATATCAGAGTTCTTATAAACTCTAAAATTCTTACTTGAATGAATTAGTTGAGATACCCTATCCACAGCTTCATCATTATTCCCAGCAATTGATATCGCTGTAGGTAACCCTAATGCTAATTCTTTCGCAAAGGTTGGTCCACTTAGAACAACCATTAAAACATCGCTTCCAATTACATCTTCTACTACTTGGCTTAGGATTCTCCCTTTTTCTGGATCACACCCTTTTGTTGCCCAAGCAATAATTTGATCTGGTTTTAGATAGTCTTTAATTTGCTTAAGAACACTAGAAAATACTAAGCTTGGTACCACTATCAAAAGAATATCAGACTGCTTTACAGCAAACTCTATGTCGCTAGTTAAATCTAATGAATCAGGGAAAAATACTCCTGGCAAAAACTCATTATTACAACGTTCTTGCGACATTTTTTCAATTTTTGTGCTGTTGTGTCCCCACAACAACACGTTATTACCATTTCTAGCTAATGATATTGCTAGAGCAGTCCCATAAGAACCTGCTCCTAGTACAGATATAGAGTAATCCACTCTTAACTCCAAAAATTACTCAGCTTTTGCTGCTTCTGGTTGTGCAGCAGATGCTTCACGTAACTTCTGTAAGTAAAGCATATCAAAATTTACTGGAGCTAAGTTAAATTGAGGGAATGAAGCCTTGTTAACTAATGAAGAAATTGTTTCTCTTACATATGGGAATAAAATTGATGGACATAAAGAATGTAACATGTGTGACTTTTGTCCTTCGTCTACATTCTCAATATGGAATAAACCAGCTTGTGTAGCTTCACATAAGTAAGCAACCTTTTCACCTAACTTAGTTGTTACAGTGATACGTAAAGCAACTTCAATTACATTGTTTGCTTCGTCAATCTTGTCATTAATGTTTACATGTAAATCAATTGAAGTTTCAGGTTTCCACTCTTCCTTAAAAACCTCAGGAAGATTTGGAGTTTCAAAAGAAACATCCTTTGAATATAGACGAATGATATCAAACATTGGTGGATTTTGTTGTTCTTTCTTTTCTTCTGCCATTTTAGTCCTTCCTTTTTTATTTTGTTAACGGTAAATTACGTGATACCCAATCTTGAATACCACCATTTAATAACTCTACTTTAAATCCATTTTTCTTTAATATTTTTGCACTATTATAAGCTTCCATGTCATCGAAGCTTTTACCAACTACTATTATTGTTTGATTCTTATATTTAGCAATACTATCAAGTAATGGAATTAAAATATCACTGCTACTTAACAATACAGAATTAGCAATATGAGCTTTTTTATAATCTTCTGACTTTCTTGTATCTACGAAAACAGCTTCGTCATGATTAACCATCATAATAGCCTTATCAGGTTCAATTAAATGTATGCGGTCAATCAATAATTGAATTTGAATCTTTATTAAATACCCTAAAGCTAAAACCCATAATGCAGTCAATATATAGTGTTGCTTAGCAAAATTTAAAATTTCACTGTAAAAACTTAGTTCTTCCATATCTTATACCTTATAAAATGCTCGCACTATGATAACATACATTAAGATTTTATAAAGTTTTTGCTAAATTTTTCTTCAAGAACATGTTTTACTTCAATTAAATAATATTTATTGTTCAAAATATAGTGTAAAATATAAGAAATTTTTAAATGAGGAAGAAAAATGAGTAAGAAACCTTTTGCCTTAATCATTATGGATGGTTGGGGATATAACACAACTAAAGAATTCAACGCTGTAGAAAACGCAAACACTCCCGTGTTAGATGATTTAACAAAGAATTACGCTAATACTTTAATCTCTGCTTCTGGTATGGACGTAGGTTTACCAGATGGTCAAATGGGTAATTCAGAAGTTGGTCATACAAACATTGGTGCTGGTAGAATCGTATATCAAGATTTAACAAGAATCACTAAGTCTATCCAAGACAAGGATTTCTTTACAAACAATGTATTTTGCGAAAACATACAGAAGTCTGTAGACAACGATAAAGCTGTTCATGTAATGGGTTTAATGTCTCCTGGTGGCGTTCATAGTCATGAAGACCAAATTATGGCAATGTTTGAATTATTAGCACAAAAAGGTGTTAAGAAGGCTTACTTCCACGCTTTCACAGATGGTCGTGATGTTCCTCCTAGAAGCGCTGCAGACTCAATCGAAGCATTCGAAAATTTATTCCAAAAACTAGGTACTGGTAGATTTGCATCTATGATCGGTAGATACTATGCAATGGACAGAGATAACAGATGGGATCGTGTAGAAGAAGCTTATAATTTATTAACTTCTGGTGTTTCTACATTCTCTGCTTTCTCTTCTGCAAAAGAAGCTTTAGATGCTGCTTATGCGAGAGATGAAAACGACGAATTTATCAAAGCATCCGTAATTGGTGAACCAGTTAAAATGGAAGACGGTGATACTTTAATTTTCATGAACTTCCGTGCTGACAGAGCAAGACAAATATCTAGAGCATTTGCTAACGATGATTTCAATGGTTTTGAAAGAAAAAGCAGACCAGCTATCAATTTTATTATGTTAACTGAATATGCTACTGATATTAAAGCATTATGTGCATTCCCACCATCAGAATTAAACAACACATTAGGTGAAGTACTTGCAGCTAACGGAAAAACTCAATTAAGAATTTCTGAAACTGAAAAGTATGCACACGTTACATTCTTCTTTAATGGTGGTGTAGAAACTCAATTCGAAGGTGAAGACCGTATCTTAATTCAATCTCCTAAAGTTGCAACATATGATTTACAACCTGAAATGAGTTCAACTGAGTTAACTGACAAGTTGTGCGATGCTATTGAAAGCTGTAAATATGATGTAATTATCTGTAACTACCCTAACGGTGACATGGTTGGTCACACAGGTGTTTACGAAGCAGCTGTTAAGGCATGTGAAGCTGTTGATACTTGTATCGGCAGAGTGATTGAATCGTTAAAAAAGGTTGGTGGCGAATGCTTAATCACAGCTGACCACGGTAACGCAGAAAGAATGAAGAACTTAGAAACTGGAGTTGCCTATACAGCTCACACAAATCTTCCTGTTCCTCTAATCTACTTTGGTCGAAAAGCTAAGGCTGTTGAAGGCGGCAAATTATCAGATTTAGCTCCAACAATCTTATCTTTAACAAACATGTCTATTCCAAAAGAAATGACTGGCAAAGTATTATTTGAAATTGAAGAATAGTCTATAAAAAATACAGGGATTTAATTAGCATGAGAAATTATATTTTTTTAATAATTATTTCCCTGTTTTTTTTTCATTGTTACTCAAATGTATGCTATTCAAACACCAAAACTCAGACAAGAAATATCAACCATCTAAAAAAAGATATCAGAAAATCAAATAAAGAGATAATTAAATTCAAACAAAGTCTTGAACAATTAAAAAAAGAACAATCGATTAAACAAAAAGAAATTAACAACCTAGAAAAAATCACAAATTTATTAAATAAAAACATAGAAGTTGTTAAATATGAAAAACACCAAATCCAAAATGAATTAAACTTTATCAGACAAAGCATAACAAAGCAAAAAAAAGAGTTGTCAGAGCTTCTTAAAAGAATTTATACATATGGGGATAATTCAACTATAAAGATTTTATTAAATGGCGACCAAGCTACTCAACACGACAGATTCATTACCTATTACCAATACATCATTAACAAGAAAAACTCTTTAATCAAAGAAATTCGACAAAACGAAGAAAAGTTTGCAAACAAAGAAAAACAACTAAAAGATAAAGAAAAAGAATTAAATAACAAATACCAAAAACTAGCGTCTCAGCAAAACCTATTAAAAGAAAGCTATAAAACTCAAAAGGAAGTGGAAAGAAAATTATCGAACTCCATAAAAGAAGAAGAATCACAGATAAAGGAAATGAATAATTCCTTAGCAATTCTTGAGAAGAAAATACAAAAAGAAAAGAAAAAAATAAAAGAGAAACGACTCGCAGAACAAACTATAGCAACAACAGAAAAAGAGAACAATAACACTACTATACCTAAAACTGAAGAAATAAAAGAAAACTATAAGTTATATGGACTTAAAAAAAATAATCACTGTTGGCCGCTTAAAGGAAAGATCCTAAAAAATTATGGAGAATCAAGAAGTGGTAGCATAAAGTGGAAAGGAATTTTAATTAGTGCAAATGATGGACAAGACGTTCATGCCATAGCTAAGGGAGATGTTCTTTATTCAGGTTGGCTACAAGGCTTCGGAAATATTATTGTTATAGACCACGGTAATAACTACATAAGCATGTATGGAAACAACAAAAAACTATTGGTTGATAATGGTCAAGCAGTACAAGAAGGTCAACAAATCGCAAACGCAGGGAATACAGGATTCTTAGAAATAAACAGTCTTTACTTTGAAATCAGAAAAAACGGAGACCCTGTTAATCCTACAACCTATATGCAAAGGAAATAAAATGAGACTTACTATTTTTGATAATCCACAAATTCCCATTCTATGGCAAAATAGCCTTAACAAACTTATAACTCCATATAATTATGACGATTTATTAAAGTTAGGTGATGTTCATTTAGCTGTGTTTAACGACGGTGTAGTTGGAATATCAATAACTTATCAAAATACTATTCGCTTTATAAAAGTTAGAGATATCACTAGAAGAAGAGGTGTTGGAAGATATTTAATTCAACAAACAGAAAAGTTTATACAGTCAAATGTTTATAATTCAGTAATACTTACCCCCATTTGTGAAATTGAAGATAATTCTATATTAGAACTATTTTTATATAACAGTGGATATCAAAAACTTAGAAATGATCCATCTTACTTCGAAAAATCATTGAATAAATAAATATAGTACAGGTTATCAAACTGTACTATCGTCTATTTTAATTGTATATAAAATAAAAGAGCAACTAATTAGATACCATCATTCTAATGTTGCTCTTTTACTTTAATAAGAAAATTATGGCTCTTCACGGAATTGTTGGAAAACCGAGAGATGATAGGTATCGAATTAGAGTAAAGAAATAGCTATCATCTCTATATCCGTATGCAATTCTTTTGGCTACTTTTATTTTGTTATTC
>JAXJQF010000026.1:0-1510 GCA_036311285.1 Ruminobacter sp.
CTTGTACCACCAGGTGAAATGCTGTCTGGTTTTAATTTTCCAGTTCTTTCCCAATTACGTAAAGTTTGTACATGAACACCAAGTAATTTTGCAGCTTGTCCTATTGATATTATTTTACTCATTGCGATAATACCTATAAAAATTTATTAGGTATTATAAACTATTTGCAGATCTTAATCAACAGTTATTAACCCCGTAGTCATTTCTTTTTATGAGTTCTGTCTTATCTTCTCCTGCAAAAGTGACCACTTTAATAGAAATATCATTTTCATCAACAAGAAGAAAGGCCATTAGGTTATATTTTCCATCGTTATTTTTAAGTCCGGCGTTTTCTTCAAAAGTTGATTGATTAACTGTCAAACCTGCGGTTACGTATGCAATTTTTAGTTTATTAAATGTAAGAGTCTGAACAGGAGATGTCATCAATATCAAAATATCTGACATAGTTTGCTTTTCCATCAACTCTTTCAAGGCTATTGGGCTTAATTCTCTATCTTCATCAACCGAACGCATATAATACCGTCCGTATGCAGAATACGGCTTTTCAGTTCCATAAACTTCAATCTTTATTACGTTCTTGTTATCTATCAATTTAGTTCTATAGTAGGAATAATCTGAGGTTTTATGAAATTTGCTATCGCTTGAGATATTTCTCGGAGTGTTCTATCTCCAATTTGTTGTCCAACCACATCACCATTATCTTTAACGCCAAAATACAGAACTCCATATCCATTCTTGTTAAGCATTGAAGCTAATGATGTTATCCCTTCACGAAGTTCACTAGTTGTTTTTTTAAATTCTATTTTTTCTGTTTCAACTCCAATATTCATCGCTATATACCTCCTATATACACTATTGTTAGATTCATAATGTAGCTATTTTCTCTATTCTTTATAAAACTCTATCTGAGACTTATTTGCTACTCTATTTGCTACTCCATTTGCTACTCTATTAGCACTTACATTTGTCTACATGTTTTGTAAAAAAAAACGTTTAAATTTGGAGTGCATCCCATAAATACAATGTTATTGTGTTCCTTCATAAAGCACAGTGTAGCTAAATCCTCAATATAACTTCTATTTATTTGAAGTTGGTAATCAAAATCCTTTAATGTTTTTACGAAAGAGAAAGATGATATCTTAATAATTATTTTTTTTGTATCTTTTCTTTGTAGACTTAAGTATAACTTTTTAGCGTTCTTTATTTAGCGATACAGCAAGGTTGACCTGTTTAGAATAAGGATAGTAAAATGTTATTACTTCCATAAAACGGAACTAACACAAAGGACAAAACAATGATTTTAATGAAACTAAAACTTGATAACTACATGGCTTTCAATGACTTTGAAATGTCCATGACTTACCCAAAAAAAAGGTTCTTCACGGAAATATTGGAAATATAGACATTGAAAAAGGGGCAAAAGTACTCTAATATTTTAAGCGCTAAACAAAAATAGAGAGATACTTTATGCCCCTTCAAACGTATATTACACAAATTAATTCTCGTTGCC
>JAXJQF010000027.1:0-15951 GCA_036311285.1 Ruminobacter sp.
GGTATGAATAATAAAATTAAAGTAGCAAAAAGAATTGCGTACGGTTACAGAGATGAGGACTATTTCTTTAGACTAATTAGATACCAGTCCTCTCTCTCAATCCAAAAAAATCCGTGAAGAGCCAAAATTTTGCGACTATTCATACGTAAGTCCTTTTATCTAAAGATTAAAAATAATTTTTCTTAGTATTTTCAAATTTTCAGTTTTATCTAATGAGGATTTATATATTTTTAGTTGTTGTTTTGAAATTTTTACAAAAAAATTGTGTATATATATAAAAATTATCAATTTATTTTCTTATTTCAAATTTTTTATAATAAAAATTTGAGTTTGATAAAACTTGTTTTAAAGAATATGCGTGAAAAATAACAATAATTAATTGCTAGTATTAGTAAAATCGTTGTTGTTTTAAATGAAATATGATTCTTTTGATTATATTTTATAAATAGTTGATGATAATAGAGGAATTTATGAAAGAACTAATTACAGTTATTTTGAGAAGAATAAAATTAAAATGGTAAGAAATAATTCTTACCATTTTAATATATAAAACTATCCTGTTTTTAAAGGTATTAAAATATAACTTTTAACATCCACCAGTTAAGGTTTCAACAACAGCCGTTTGTCCATATAACCATAGATGCACCATGCATGTGTTACTATCACTAGGGAAAGACATTCCTACAAAGCTACAACAGTCATTTTTTGTTCCAGCTAATGTTATACAAATGTTGCCTGCAGGACCACAACTTTTGTACTCTAATGTAGAGTCTGTTTCTATTATTTTTTTAAGAGAATTAACTGCTGAATTACTATTTAAAGAACCATGACTAACAAGAATATAATCATTATCAGTAGAGACTGAGTCACCACTTTCGCAAGTCATTGTATCTCCATTTGGGCAATTGTTTCCGATACATAACAAAGCACAGTCATCTTTTTCTTTTCCCTTGACTATTGCTTTTGTTTTTACCAGTTGAAGAGCTGATTTTATACTTGATTCAATTCCTTTAAGAGTAGCGATTCTAGCGTCAGTTTGTAAGTCTATAAATTTAGGAGCAGCACTAGCCGCAAGAATGCCTAATATAACGATTACAATAACTAATTCTATAAGAGTAAAACCTCTGCTGAAAATTTTGCGACTATTCATACGTAAGTCCTTATATCTAAAGATTATAAAATAATTTTCATTAGTACTTTCAATTTTTCAGTTTTATCTTATGAGTAATTTTATGTTTTTAGTTGTTGTTTGTTTTTATTCGAAATATGAATATATATATATTAAGAGTTATCATTTTTTTTTTATTTTTCAATTTTTGTTGTTTATTTTTTGAACTACTTAAAATTGTATTTAGGATAAAAATAAGTTAGATGAACGCTGTAGGTTCATAAATTTTTTTTAAAATTCTAAAATACATCTAAAAAAAACATTATTTGTGTTAAAAAAAATGTGTTTTTTGTGTACAATCTAGATATAGATTTAATACTAAAAATAATACTAAAAATTTATAAATATAATTTTGCTACAAGAGAATAGTAACGGAATAAACTTGAGTCGAACTTGCTATATTAGTGGGGCTAGGGGGTTTGTTTCTTCTTATGTTTTCTCTTTCCTATAAGTTCTGCAAGTTATCACTCAAGAATTATTCTATACAAATTATTATTTATGTTTGTTTAAAAGGACAAAATTTCTATGGTAAATAGCGTAGAACCTTCCGAAAATGTAGTAACAGAACTTCCTGTAAGAAAAGAATTAAAGGCTTGTATCTTCTTTTGTTTTTTGTCTTTTATGTCAGGAGCTGTTGGAGCAATATATATTCCAATTTTAAGTTTGTTCTTGAAGGAACGTCTTGATGCAGATTGGTGGCAAATTGGTTTGTACTATGCTTTAACTGCATTTATTGGGTTTACAGTAACTCAATATCTAGCAAAATTATCAGATTATAAATTTTCACGCAGAGCATTAGTTCATTTTTCAATTCTAAGTGGTGCTGTTGGTTGTTTGTTCTATGCGTATTCATCAAGCTACTGGTTAGTATCTTTGTTGGGTGTTAGTTTGTTTTGTATATCCAGTGTTGCAAATGCACAGATCTTTGCATCAAGTAAAGAGTATGCGTTAAAGAAACACATTAATTCAGTTGAATTTTCAGCATACATGAGAATATCAATTTCATCTGCGTGGGTCGTTACTCCTCCAATTGGTTTCTTTATATATACAGCAACAGGTCAATACCAAGAAGTGTTCTTAACAATGCTTGGTTTGTACTTAATTTTTGGTATCTTCTGTTGGAAATGGTTACCAAATACTAATGAGGACACCAAAAAACAAAATGAGCATATGGTAAAAAATAAAGTAAGTATGTTTGCTATTTTGAAAGATAGAAGCGTATTTTTATTATTTGTTGCATGTACTATTCTATGGGGATGTAATAACTTATATGTTATAGGTATGCCTATATATATAGTAAAAGAAGTGTCTAGAGGACAGTTTGATTCATTACCAGGTGTTTTGATGTCTATTACTGCTTTTTTAGAAATTCCTGCAATGTTCATAGCAACACGTTTAGCTAGAAAACTTTCAATTAAGACACTTCAACTATTATGTGTTGTATTTGGTGTGTTGTTCTATATAGGATTCTTTATCGCGGTTCATGCATACGATGCTAGCGAAATTGCTAACCATACATACCTGTTTAAGATTTTCCAAGTATTGAATGCTATCTTTATTGGTATTTTTGGTTGTATTGGTATGGTATATTTTCAGGAATTATCGCCAAAGTATCCAGGGCAGGCTACAACTTTGTTCTTTAATACAATGAATACAGGTGTGGTTACCGCAGGTGTAATTGCAGCCTTTATTGATAAAGTTTACAACGGGTCTTATGAGTATGTGTTTACATATTGTGGTGCCTTAGCATTGATAGCTTTGATCTTAATATTGTTTGTGAGAAAGGTGTAGTTTTTATTAATAGTTAAGAATCCTAAAGTAAAAAATTTTAAATTAAACTAAAACTCTTTTTGCTAAAGCAAAAGGAGTTTTGTTTTAAATAATAAATTTTTAACTTGACATATCAAATGTAACATATGTATT
This sequence comes from Ruminobacter sp., assembly GCA_036311285.1. GTDB lineage: Bacteria > Pseudomonadota > Gammaproteobacteria > Enterobacterales > Succinivibrionaceae > JAXJQF01. The sequence continues at coordinate 3,092 of JAXJQF010000027.1, forward strand.
TTAAAAAGGAAAAATTGGTAGTGATTTTGAATAGATATTTAATAGTTAACTACACAAGAATACAAATTTTCATAACTATCACTAGTTAACTGAAATTGACGATAATTAAATAACTATTAAAAACAAACGAAATATCTAAAAATAAAATTTTAAACAAAGGAAAAAAATGTTAGATACTATACTTCAATTTTTGTATGAACTATTTCTATTTGCTGGAAAGTTTATTATTGCAGGTTTTGTAATTGTATTTATATTAGCTCTTATTATTAAAAGCTTAAAAGGAGTTAGTTCAGCAGTTGTTGAGATGCAATTAGAAAAGGACGGAAAAGCAAATCTTAAAATAACAGACCTTAAGAAGAGTTTAGAGGATGATGTTAATAAGATTTCAGATTCTGTTTTAGAAGATGAAGAATTAAGAATTATTGCAGCAGTTGAAGAAAAAGTAAGTAAGAAAAAGAAGAAATTAGAAAAACTTAAGTTCAAAAATGACTTAAAGTTAAAAGTTGCTGAAGCAGAAAAAGAACTTAATGAAAAGATTAAGCATGAAGAGCAACAACAAGCTGAAGCTGTGCAAAATGAAAATGAAGACAATAAAGAACAAACTTTAGAAAATGTTGAAAATAATAAGTCTTCAACAGAAGAGACAGCTAATGAAGATAAAGCAACTATACAGAAGAAATGTATGTATGTAGTTGACTTCAACGGTTCAACAGATGCAAATGAAGTAAAGGATTTAAGAAAAATTGTAACGTTATTAACTAAGGTTGCATCTGAAGGGGATGAGTTATTATTAAGATTAACTTCTCCAGGCGGTGTGGTTAATGGGTATGGATTAGCTGCTTCTCAATTAGAAAGAGTTAAAGCTCATAAGTTAAAACTTACTATTGCGGTAGATGAGGTTGCTGCAAGTGGTGGATATATGATGGCTTGTACAGGTGACAAGATTATTGCTGCTCCATTTGCGTATATCGGTTCTATTGGGGTTGTTGCAGAGTTTCCTAATTTTAACCGTTTACTTAAGAAGTATGACGTTGACTATGAACAAGTAACAGCTGGTGAGTTTAAGCGTACAATGACTCCATTAGGAGAAAATACACCAGAAGCTCGTGAGAAGTTTAAGGAAGAGTTAGCTCGTATTCATGATATGTTTAAGAAGCATGTATCAAAGAATCGTCCTAATTTAGATATTGAAAAGGTTGCTAATGGCGAACATTGGTTAGCTCAAGAGGCTTTAGAGTTAGGATTGGTTGACGAAATAAAAACATCTGATGAATATATCCTAGAGAATTTTGAAAACTTCGATAAGATTATACAAGTAGAATATAAGTTAATAGCAAAGAAGAAATTTTTATCAGATCTTCGAGGATCAATGACAAAATTTGTTATAGAGTTATTATCTAAGCTTGCTAGGAATAAAGGAATTTAAAAAAAATTATATGTAGAACAAAGTTTATAAAATAATTTTTGTAAACTTTGTTTTATTTTAGATATATTAAAATAAAAAAGACAGTAGAATAATTTAGGTAAAAAAATGTCAAAATCATTAGTAATAGTCGAATCACCGGCTAAGTCTAAAACTATAAACAAATATTTAGGTAGTAACTACATTGTAAAGGCAAGTATTGGTCACATACGAGATCTTCCTTCTGGTCAAGTAAAAGCAGCAGCTACAAAGACTCGTGCTAAGAATCAATCTGAAAAGGACCTTAAACTTTTTAATAGAATGGGAATAAATCCTGAAGCTGGTTGGAATCCTCAGTATGAAATCATGCCAGGAAAAGAAAAAACAGTTGCAGAATTAGTTAAATTAGCAAAAGAAGCAGACTATGTTTATTTAGCAACGGACTTGGATAGAGAAGGGGAAGCTATTGCTTGGCATTTACAAGAAGTTATTGGCTTGCCTAAAGAAAAGTTTAAGCGTGTTGTTTTTAATGAAATTACAAAGACAGCAATTCAGGAAGCATTTAAAAATCCGAGCAGTTTAAACATGGATATGGTTAATGCTCAACAGACTAGAAGATTTTTAGACCGTGTTGTAGGTTTTATGGTTTCTCCTGTTCTATGGGAAAAGGTTGGAAGAGGTTTAAGTGCTGGCCGAGTTCAATCTGTAGCTGTACGTCTGATTGTAGAAAAGGAAAAAGAAATTAAAGCGTTTGTTCCTGAAGAATATTGGAACATTGCTGCAAATTTATCTTATAACAAGCAAAAATTTAATTGTTTATTGTTCAAATACAAGAATCAAGAGTTTAAGTCTTTAAATAAAGAACAAACAGATAAGCATTTAGAAGCTTTAAAGAATGAAAAATATGTAGTATCAAGTTCTGAACAAAAGGATAAGGAAGTTAAGAGTCCAAGACCTTTTACAACATCTACAATGCAACAGGCTGCATCAACAGTATTAAGATTTAGCGTTAAGAAAACAATGATGATAGCTCAATCATTGTATGAACGTGGTTTTATTACTTATATGCGTACAGACTCATTAAATTTAAGTACTGATGCATTAAATAGTATTAGAGAACATATTAAGAATAACTATGGTGAATCTTATTTACCAGCTAAGGCAAAGTATTATGCATCTAAGGCAAATGCTCAAAATGCCCATGAAGCAATTCGTCCAACTGATGTAAATTGTCCAGAATCAAAGCTTGCTGAACTAGATAAAGATTCAAAGGCTCTTTATAAGTTAATTTTAAATAGAGTAATTGCATGTCAGATGAATGATGCAATTGTAACTCATAAGGAAATTACAATAGATGCAGGTGATTATAAATTCAAGTTATCCGGTAAGTTATTAAAATTTAACGGATGGATGTGTTTAGATGCAGTTCAAAAAGATTATGATTTACCGGCAATGAATGTAGGTGATGAATTAAGTTTAATTGAATTACAACCGTCACAACATTTTACAAGAGCACCGTCAAGATATACAGAAGCTTCATTAGTTGCTGAGTTAGAAAAGAGAGGTATCGGTAGACCTTCTACTTATGCAGCAATCATTTCTACAATTCAAGAAAGAGGTTATGTAAAGATTGACCAAAGAAGATTTTTTGCAGAAAAGATTGGAGAAATTGTAACATCTCGTTTAAATCAGAGCTTTAGTGAGTTAATGGATTATGACTTTACTAAGGATATGGAATCAAAACTTGATGCGATTGCTGAAGAACATTTAAATTGGATTGAATGTTTAGATGATTTCTATGCTCATTTGAAAAAGCAACTTGATATTGCAAGACAAAAGGCTGATGAAGGTGGAATGGAAAATAATAAGCTGGTTGAAACAACTATAAAATGTCCAGACTGTTCAAGCCCAATGGTTATTCGTAATGCTACAACAGGTGTGTTCTTATCTTGTTCAAGTTACAATGGAAAAGGTAAGACAGCTAAGGATAGTTGTAAGAAAACATTAAACTTAATTTCAGAAAATGAACTTCCAATATTTACAAATGGAGATGAGGATGATGAATCTGAAAGTAAATATTTAAGATCAAAGCATCGTTGTAAGCTTTGTGGTGCAACAATGGATAGTTATATCTTAAATGAAAATACTAAGGTTCATATCTGTGCTAATAATCCTGATTGTGAAGGATATGAAATTGAAGAAGGTGAATTTAAGTTTAAGAGTACAGAAGGTCCTACAATCATTTGTGATAAGTGTGGCGAGAAGATGGTGTTGAAATCAGGTCGCTTCGGTAACTACATGGATTGTACAAATGAAAATTGTAAGAATACCCGTAAGATTTTAAAGAATGGTGAAGTAGCTCCTCCAAAAGAAGAACCTGTTGAGTTTAAGGATTTAATTTGCTCAGATGGTAAGTCATACTATGTATTAAGAGATGGGGCTTCAGGTGTGTTCTTAGCATCAAGTGCTTTCCCTAAAGTTAGAGAAACAAGACAACCTACTGTAAAGGAATTAAAGGCACATGCTGATTTGCTTCCTGAGAAGTTTAAGTATTTAACTTTAGCTCCAGAACAGGATGAGGCTGGTAATTTAACTTATGTTAAGTTCTCTCGTAAGAGTAAGCAACAATATGTGTTAGCAGAGGATGCAAATCGTAAATCTACAGGCTTTATAGCTTACTACAAGGATGGGGTTTGGGTTGTTGATGACGAGAAGTCAAAGTCTAAAAAGACTACTAAGAAGTCAACAAAGTCTAAATAGATATATTTGTTTAATGGGCTTTAAACCTTAATTGTTGAAAAATAGCACATAGATAATATTAATAAATACAGCTGACAAGTTTTGCTAGTTAATTTAAGGAAGCAAGAACTCAGCTGTATTTTTTATGTCTTTATGCTAATAAAACTATCATAAAGGAGAAAAGGGTGAGCTTAAAAGAAATTTTTTTAAGAGAATTTCTGGGATGGAAAAGGAGTGAGGTTTTATATCTTCTTTTCTCTGTTTCCTTTATATTGGTTTTATCGTTGTCTAGAGATAGTGTATTTTCAATTATTGCAGCTGTAACAGGATGTTTTGCAGCTATATTAACAGGTCAGGGAAAATTAGGTGCATTTGTATTTGGGATAGTAAACTCTGTTCTCTATGGTTACATATCTTATAAGTATCATTACTATGGGGAGGTGTTGTTAAAGTTTTTAGTGTTCATCCCTTTAAATTTTTATGGAATATATTCTTGGAACAAAAACTTTTCTAAAACGACTCATGAAGCTATAAAGAGACATTTAACAGTCAAGAAAGGGTTTTATCTTGTATTACTAATCGCAATAGTTTCTAGTATGTTAGGGATATTTTTAAAATTTATAAATGGTAATTTGCCATTTGTTGATGCTTTCTCGACAGTACTTGCAGTGTTTGCACTAATTTTATGTATAAAGAGATACTGCGAACATTGGTTGTTATGGGTTGTGATAAATTGCGTAAATATATATTTATGGATTGTGCCATTCTTTGATAATGGCGTACAGAAACCTTATGCAATTTTATTGATGTGGATATTTTATTTAGTTAATTCAATTATTATGTATTATCGCTGGTATAGTGTTGAGAAACTTGAAAACAAAAATGGCGGTTGATTTTTGTAAAAGTTTAACAAAACATGCAAATTCAATAATTACAGTCTTTATAAGTAAAGAGTAAATATACTTATTATGAAAGGATATTCAGTATAATTATTATTTATAGTAATATTTATAGTATTATGTGTTGAATTATGAACAATAATATCTGTTAAAAACTAGCAAAAAACATTGATTATAATGTAAAATTGCGTATGGTTGTGTGAGCATAAAAATTAAATGTAATAAAATGTATAAATAGTAAAATTACAGTATTAGAAATTTATAGAAGTAGTAAAGGTGTTTGATTGTGATTGGAAGTTTAAGAGGCAAGATATTAGAAATTCAGGCTCCAGATATTTTGATTGAAGTAAATGGGATAGGTTATGAAGTTGCTATGCCTATGACTTCAATATACGAATTACCAAGTGTTGGTAGTGAAGCTTTTATTTACACGCATTTAAGTGTAAGAGAGGACGCTCACAGTTTATATGGTTTTACTACAAAGGAAGCGAAACTTTTATATAGAGAGCTAGTCAAAATTAATGGTGTAGGTCCAAAACTGGCCTTAGCTGTATTGTCTGCTTATACTCCTGATCAATTTGTGATGGCTATAAAGAAAGAGAATTTAGCACAGATTGTAAAGATCCCAGGGGTAGGTAAAAAGACAGCTGAAAGATTATTAATTGAGTTAAAAGACAGGTTAGCAAACTTTAATGTAGTTTCGTCAGAAACAGTTGATACATTAACTGCAGAAAACGATGATAATGCTAGAGTTGTAATTGATGTTGATATTGAAAATCAAGCAGTTATTGCTTTAGTTGGCTTGGGCTTCAAGCAACAGCAAGCTGAAACTATGGTTCGTAAGAACTATAAAGATGGCATGAAAGTAGAAGATATTATTAGAGAATCATTAAAAAATAACTAAAATCAAATAAGGAGAAAGAATGGCTATAGAAGCAGATAGATTGGTAGCAATTGAAAGTCATGGAAAGGAAGAAGAAAACATTGATCGCGCGATTCGCCCTAAGATGTTATCAGACTATGTTGGACAGGATGATGCAGTAGAACAATTAAGGATATCTATTCAGGCGGCAAAGAAGCGAGATGAACCTTTAGACCATGTTTTAATATTTGGACCTCCAGGGTTGGGAAAAACAACTATTGCAAGTATTATTGCAAATGAGATGAATGTTAATTTTGTGGCAACAAGTGGTCCAGTATTAGAAAAGAAAGCTGATTTAGCCGCTTTATTAACAAAACTTTGTCCTAATGATGTATTGTTTATTGATGAAATTCATCGTTTAAATCCAATTATTGAAGAATTTTTATATCCAGCAATGGAAGATTATCGTATTGATATAATGGTTGGTGAAGGACCAAGTGCAAGCTCAATCAACTTACCAATTGCTCCATTTACTTTAATTGGAGCTACAACTAAGGCTGGAGCGTTGACCTCTCCTTTATATGATAGATTTGGTATTGTACAGAGATTAAATTATTATTCAGTTGATGATTTAGCAACTATAGTTTCGCGTTCGGCTAAAGTGTTAAATTTAGAGATAACTGAGTCTGGTACACGCGAAATTGCATGTCGTAGTCGTGGAACACCTCGTATTGCTAATAGGTTATTACGAAGAGTAAGAGATTACGCAGATGTGTTAAACAATGGAGAAATTTCTGAAGAGATTGCTAAAACATCGTTATCAAAACTTGATATCGATGAACGTGGCTTAGATTTTATAGATCGAAGATACATCAGAACGATTATTGATAAGTTTAATGGTGGTCCTGTTGGAGTAGAAACTATTGCAGCGATACTTGGTGAAGATAAGGAAACTATAGAGGATGTATTGGAACCATATTTAATGCAGGAAGGTTTTATACAAAGAACTCCTAGGGGAAGAGTGGTAACGTCTGCTGCTTATGAGTATTTTGGTGAAGAGTTTCCAAAAGATAAAGAATAATATAATATTAAACCGATAAGAATATTATTTAAGGATAACAAATGGAAAATAAATTTAGTTTGCCTGTACGTATTTACTATGAAGACACTGACGCTGGTGGAGTTGTGTATAACGCAAACTATATTAAGTTCTTAGAACGAGCAAGAACAGAGTGGTTAAGGTTTCATGGCGTTGAACAAAGAGCTTTATTAGAAGAAGGCTATGGTTGTGTAGTTGCTAATATTGATATTACGTTTAAGAGAGCAGCTAAGCTTGATGATGAATTATTTGTTTCTTGTGACTTAATTGAATTAAAAACAGCGTCTGCAGTTTTTGATCAAAGAATAACTGATAAAGAAGGGAATGAATTTATTGCAGCTAAGGTAAAGATTGCGAGTGTTGATTTAAAGAGAATGCGTCCAGTTGCTTTTTTACCTTGCTTTAAGGAGGTTTTTGATAAATGTCTATTAAAATAGAAGAATCTGTTACAACTGTTAAGAGTGTGACAGAGGCAGCTGGTGAACTATCTGTAACTCAATTGATAATGGATGCTAGTCCTTTAGTTCAAGGTGTTATGTTATTCTTATTATTATTAAGTATTGTTAGCTGGACTATTATTTTTCAACGTGGCAAATATTTAAAAATGTGTAAGCAAAAGGCTACAGAGTTCGAAGAAGAGTTTTGGGGAAATATTGATTTAAATACTTTATTCCAAAAATGTAAGAATAAACCAGAATTTGAACAATCAGCGTTAGAAAAAATTTATGTTTCTGGCTTTACTGAATTTCAACGTATGTATAGACAAGGTGTTAAAAATAAGGATGCTTTGTTAGAAGGTACATATAGAAAAATGAAAGTAAGCAGTGCAAGAGAAATTGAAGAATTAGAAAATCATTTACCAACACTTGCAACTATTGGTTCAATAAGTCCATACATTGGTTTATTCGGTACAGTATGGGGAATTATGACAGCGTTTATTGCTTTGTCAGCTGTAAAGAATGCAACATTAGCAATGGTTGCACCTCCAATAGCAGAAGCGTTGATTGCAACAGCCATGGGGTTGTTTGCAGCAATTCCTGCGGTAATGTTCTATAACAGATATGCAACTAAGGTTGAAAAGCTTGAAAATCAATATTTGAACTTTATTGATGAGTTCTCAACAATCTTAAATAGAAACACTGCAGCAAATAATGCTCAGCCTACTTCTACTGCAACACCAAATTCAACTAGTACTAAATCGTAGGATATTTAATTATGCGTAGAACTAGAGGGAAGAATAGGCCTGTAGCTGAAATTAACGTAGTGCCTTACATTGATGTAATGATGGTACTTTTGGTTATCTTTATTGCTACAGCACCAGTTGTTATGCAAGGGGTAAAGGTTGATTTACCCCAAGCTCAATCACAAGCAATGAGTGAGGATAGTATTATTCCATTGATTTGTACAGTTGATGCAAAAGGACAATACTATGTTGAAATTGAAGGCAATGAAATGCGTGTTGGAAGTTTGCAGGCTTTAACATCTCATGTTAAGAAGCATCTAGAATATAAACCAAATGTTCCCGTTGTAGTGCAAGGGGATGCGAAGGCTTCGTATGATAGTGTTATCCAATTAATGAATGCATTAAAAATGGCGGGAGTTGAGAGCGTTGGTTTAGTAACAGATCCTATTGATACAAAATAGAGATTTGTTATAGATTGATGCCAAGACTAGATAAAAGATTATAAAATTATGGGAAATTGTTTTGAAAAATAATATCGTATTTTATGCCTTTTTAGCTGTGTTGATGCATGCTGTAGGGTTGTTCTTTATCTTTAATGTATTTGAGTTTGATACAGAAAAAAAAGAACCTCCTAAGAAAATCATGCACGCTAAGGTTCTTGATGTCACCAAGGTACCTGGCACTAAAGCATATAAAGAGATAGAACAACGTAAGCAACAAAAGATAAAGGCAGAAAAGGAAAGACAAAGAAAGATTGCTGAAGAAAAAAAACGTCAAGCTGAAATAAAGAAACAAAAGGAATTAGCTGAAAAGAAACGTTTGTTAGAAGAAGCTAAGAAGAGAGATGCTGAATTAGCTTTAAAGAGAAAACAAGAAGAAGAGGAAAAGAAACGTTTAGAGGAAGAAAAACTTAAGGCTGAAGCTGAAAAGAAACGTGTTGAAGAAGAAAAAAAACGTAAAGCAGAACAAGAAAAGAAGCGCATTGAAGAAGAAAAGCGTAAGGCTGAAGAGAAGAAACGTTTAGAAGAAGAGCAAAAGAAAAAAGCTTTAGAAAAGGCAAAGCAAGAGGAATTAAGAAAACAAAAGGAAAGAGAACAAAAAAATCAAGCAGCTGAAGATGAATTGTTTGAGGAATTAGAGCATAATCCAAAAGGGGAAGGTGGTGGAACACCTATTGATAATCAAGCAATTCAGTATGGTATGATGATTAAGAATACCATTGAGGAAGCTTGGCGTATTGATTCCTCAATGAAAGGAAAGAAGGTTGTAGTATCTCTGTCTATCTCTGCTGATGGTCAAATATATAATCCAAGTTGTAAAGGAGATACAAAGGTATGTGAATCTGCTTTAAGAGCAGTGAACTCTATATCTTTTTTACCAAAACCTCCTGCTAGTTGTAGTGATTGTAGAAGTATAAATCTTACTATGATTCCTATGTTAAGATAATTAAAGAAACTAACCAATGGTTTATTTGTTAAATATAAAAACAATAATATGAAAAATAAGGTTAAATAACAAATATGAAAATATTTAGAAATATAATGAAAGTGTTTACCTTGTTGTTTGTTTGCTCTAATGTGGCTCATGCAGCATTAGATTTAGAAATAACAGGTGGAACAAATGCGGGAAGAAAAATTGCGATTGTAGATATAAAGGATTCAGCTCAGACTGGTGTTGATATTGCTTCAGTTGTGCGTGCTGATTTAACCTACTCAGGGACATTCTCTCCATTAAAGGACTCAGGCATGTTTGCAAAGCCTTCAACTTTAAGTGAAGTAAATGTTGGTGACTTTGAAATGGGGACGGAAGCTGTAGTAGTTGGTACGATCAGTCCTTCATTAAAGAAAGAAAAAACATATAGTTTAAAGGTTGAGTTAATCTTATTATCAATGGGTAAGGCTATTTTACGTTCAACTTTAAACGCTGAGATTCCTCATTCAATGTTAAAGGGATATGCACATGAAGTTAGTAATTTCGTGTACGAGAAGTTAACAGGTATTAAAGGAGCGTTTGATACAAAGATTACTTATGTTCGTTATAATCCTAATTCAAAGCATCATTATGAATTGTGGATTAGTGATTATGATGGTGCAAATAGTAAACGTTTGTTAATTTCTTCTCAACCATTTATGAGTCCAAGTTGGAGTCATGATAATTCTAAGATTGTATATGTGTCTTTTGAAAACAGAAAAGCTGAAATCTTTGAAATAGATATTGCAACAAAGAAGAGAACAAAATTAACTAGTTTTAAGGGATTAAATGGTAACCCTGTTTATTCTCATGATGGTACAAAGATTGCGATGGTTTTATCAAAGGATGGAAATCCAGAGATTTATGTTCTTAACACTCAAACTAAATCATTAAAGAGAATCACAAATAATCGTGCAATTGATACTGAACCATCATGGTCTCATGATGATAAGTCTTTATATTTTGTATCAGATAGATTTGGCAGACCTCAGATTTACAACGTCGATTTATCGAGTGGTAAGGTTGAGAAGGTGACTAGTCAATCAATTGCTAACTATACTCCAAAATCTTTTAATAATGGTCAAGGATTGATACTAATTAATAAAGGAACTAATGGTTTTAAAGTTACAAGATATGATTTTGATGGGGGATTTTATCCATTAACTATGACACACATGGACGAAGCTGTAACAGTTTCGCCAAATGGAGCAATGATTATCTACAGTACTACCCATAATAACGCAAAGAGATTGGGATTGGTCTCAACTGATGGAAGATATAACGGTTATTTACCAACAGGTGTAGGTGATGTATACGCTCCGTCTTGGTCAAATTATAAAAAGTAGAACTTGATCACGTTGCTGAAAATAGTGATTGTTAGATATATAAATATATACTAAATTTAAGACATAAAAATAAAGGAAAGTTGTATGAAAAACAAATATATAGTAGGGATTTTTGGTTTAAGTATTATTGCATTATTATCAGGTTGTGCTACTTCAAATAGTGAACCTGGTGCATTAGTAGAAGATGCTACAGATGTTGAACCTATTACAAATGTAGAAGATGGTGCAGTTATTGTTGGTGATAATTATGTATCTGAAAATGATGGTTTAACTTTATCTGAAGACGCAAAAGTTAAGTTGGAAGCGTTAAAGCAGGACGCTGTAATTGGATTCGCTTATGATAGTGATGCAATCAGTCCTGAATATATGACTTTATTACAAACTCATGCTGAATTTTTACGTGATAATATCAGCGTGAAGATTATTATCGAAGGTCATACAGATGAAAGAGGTACTCTTGAATATAACGTTGCTTTAGGTGAAAGAAGAGCACGTTCTGTTGCTAGATATCTGTTAAATTTAGGTGTTACTCCTGAACAGATCTCAATTGTTAGCTATGGTGAAGAAAAGCCTGCTGTAGTTGGTCATACTGAATCTGCTTGGATGAAGAATAGAAGAGCTGTTATTGTTTACTAATCAAGTGTTATATAGTTAGTAAATAGTAATTAGAATTAAAGAAGGAACTCTTATGCAAAAAGTCCGTAATAGAGTTTTAATGATTGTAGCTTTAACAATTTCGGCTTGGCCAATGTTTGCAAACGCTGGTGTTTCAGACGCTGATTTTGCTAAATTGCAAAGACAGTTAAATGCTAGAGATACAGCTATATTAGATATGCAAAATCAGATGTCAGTTCAAGAAGCTACAATTAGAGAACTTCAAGGTAAGATTGATGATTTGTCTAATATAGTATCTAATCTTCAAAATACTATTAATAACCTTAAAAAGGATGCACCGGTTAATGTAGTAAAAGAGTTAGATGTTCCATCTGATTTTAAGACTACAGAACTTCAAAAAACAAATGTATCCGAAAAAGGTGTTGTAGCTGTTAACAATCAAGAGCAAGAAGATTATGATACTGCTTATAATTTTGTGAAAACAAATGATTTTGCGAAAGCTCAATCTTTGTTTACACAATTTATAAAAAAGTATCCTAATTCATCTTTAGTTGCTAATTGCTACTATTGGAAAGGTCAGATGTTTTTCAAAGATAAGAAGTATGTAGAAGCAAAAGAAAATTTCTTAAGCGTAACTAAATACAAAACTTCTTCGAAGCGTGCAGATTCTGTATATAAATTAGGTCAAATTTATGAATTTCAAGGTGATAAAGAAAAAGCTTCAAAGTATTATCAACTAGTTTTAAAGAGCTATCCTGATTCAACCGAAGCTCAGCTTGCACAAAATTCATTGATTAAACTTAAATAAAAGTTTGATTTAGTTCAAAAAATGGGCGTGTTTGCATTAAACATGCCCATTATTTATTCAGATACTTATAAAAGTAAAAAAAATTAAAAAAAATTTAAAATTTTGCTTGCATGATTTTAAAAATATAGTAATATAGCAACCGTTGAGTGAGCAACAAAACGATAGTGGTAAGGGTCGTTAGCTCAGTCGGTAGAGCAGCGGACTTTTAATCCGTTGGTCGACAGTTCGAATCTGTCACGACCCACCAATCACTCAATAATACTACGGATGTGGGTCCGTAGCTCAGTTGGTAGAGCAGTTGACTCTTAATCAATTGGTCCACGGTTCGAGCCCGTGCGGACCCACCATGTAGCCCAGTGGTCGCTTAGCTCAGCTGGGAGAGCATCTCCCTTACAAGGAGGAGGTCATAGGTTCGATCCCTATAGCGACCACCATGA
>JAXJQF010000028.1:0-3070 GCA_036311285.1 Ruminobacter sp.
ACTAACAAATGGTTTTCGAAACTTTTTAGTTTCAAAAAGTTATTAACTGTAAAGCAACATATAGTACTAAAAACTATTTCGTTTAAAAATATTTTATAAAAATGGGGATATAATATGATTAGGTTGTTGAATAAACAAAATTTGTAAAAATAAAAAAGCCATTCCTTTGTGGTATAATGATTTCGCCAAAAAACAAATCACATAAGGAATGACTTGAATATGATTATATCACTAAATATCGAAACCGAAAATACTTATTATAAAATTTTTGAAGCTGTTAAAATTGCATTTGCTAAATTAAATTCAAAAGATAGAAGCACCAAAGGCAGACCACGTAAGTATTCAGACCAACAAATAGTTGCATGTATGCTGTATGGAGTTAAAAATAGCATTTTTAGTTTAAGAGAACTTGAATATCGTATAAAGCAGGATTATACTTTTAAAGCCATAATTCAGCTTACTGAAGTCCCAGATTATTCTACATTTTCTTTAAGAGCTAAAGCTTTAGAGCAACACTTATATTATGGTGTTTATGCAATGCTTGTTGAACTTATAAGTCCCGAAACTAGATTATGTGCTATAGATGGAACTGCATTAAGAAGTTCTAAATACGATAGCGAAGCTAAATCCGGCAAAGGTACTCGTCTTGGTTATTTTATAGGTTATAAATTACATTGTATTGCAGCAGTTACTGACATTATAATTCCATTAGTTTTTAATGTAACAACAGCAAATGTTTATGACAATCAGGTTTCAGACTTACTTTATGAAGCTAAAATTTATAATCCTTTTTTAATACTTGCTGATGCAGCATATGATTCAGTAAAATGGCTTGAAATTGCTTCTGACTTAAAATTTAACTTACTAACTGATATCAATATGCGTAAAGCTAAAAGTCTCGAATCATTTACTGATAAAAGATATGAGAATGCCTTATTTATTCAATCTCCCATAGGATTAAAATTATATAAAAATCGATTGAAAATAGAGCAATTATTCTCAACATTAAAAGGATTATATAATTTAGAAAATCCAAGACTTTATGGGCAGGCCCGATACGAGCGTCATATAAAATGGGTGCTATTAGCATACTTAGTAGATGATTTTAATAAAAAACAGCAAGGAATAAAAAGCAGAAAATATCCTTGGAACCTTTAATTCCTAAGAATATTTTCTTTAATAACTATTTGTAAAAATTAGTTATTCAACAACCTATATTATATTTTAAAACATGAAAAATTTGCAGAATACTTTAAACCAAACAAAAAGAAAGATGCTGTAAAATCTGAAACTTCCTTTGGAAAACAAGCACAATTTGATTGGAAAGAAAAATTAAAATTTTCTTTTAAAAGCGGAGAAGAGTTTATCTTTAATGTTGGCAGTTTGATATTATCAGCATCTAGGTTCAAATATTGGGCAATTTGTCCATCAACATCTCAAGCATATTTATTTGATTTCTTAACTAATGCTTTTGAAGCATTAGGAGGTGTGCCCAAAGAAATAGTTATAGATAATGCTTCAACAATGATGGATAAAGCTAGAACGGAACGTTCTGACGGTAAAGTTAATCCTAAATTTCAGCAATTTGCTGATGACTTTGGATTTAATATCGTACCTTGCATTAGAGCAAGGCCAAATACTAAAGCAAAAGTTGAAAATCCAATGCGAGTTATTGATGAAATAATGACTTATAATGGATTGCTTAATAATGAGGAAGAGTTATTCGAGAAGATGCAAGAAATAACAAATGAAGCTAATTCAAGAGTCTGTCAGGCAATAGGTATTCCTCCAATATTAGTATTTAAAAAAGAGAAAGAACATCTTTTACCACTACCAAATGATAAAATATGTTCTTATTACAAAAATACAACAATACATGCGAAAGTCAATTCCAATGGACTATTTCGCTATAAGGGAAATCTATATTCTGTCCCCGTTGATTTTATTAATAAAAATATTGTTGTTAAAGTTATTGATAATAACCTATATGTTTATTATGACCATAAATTAATAACTTTACATACAGTTTCTAATAAAAAAATTAATTATCATGAAAATCATCACTTAGCAATGATGAGCTTAACTTTTAGAAACTCGGATAAAGAAGATGTTAAAAACTATGCAGCTAAACATTTAGAGGAGATGAAAAAGTTTAATGAACAATTATCAACAGTTACAGAAGAACTTACATGAACTTAAATTAACACAAATCAGCCTACAAATAGATGACTATATTAATAAAATAAATGAGCATAAACTAAGCATTGTAGACGCTTTGTGTGAGTTAACTAGTAAAGAGGTTGAAGTTAAAAATTTTAATGCTGCGCACGCTATGGTTAAAGTAGCAGCATTCCCGCACCTGAAAGAATTGAAGGACTTTGATTTTGAGTTTCAACCTAAAATAAACAAACAACAATTTTTAGATTTCGAAAGCTTACGTTTTTTAGATAATAATAGCAATATTATATTGATAGGCAATAGTGGCGTGGGTAAGACCCACCTTGCCACGTCAATTGGAATTGCTGCAGCAAAGAAAAGAGTAAGTACCTATTTTATAAAATGCCAAGATTTGATAGAGCAATTAAAAAAAGCTTATATTGAAAACAAACTTGATGATAGAATAAAACATTTTAGTAAATACAAGCTTCTTATAATTGATGAAATTGGATATTTGCCAATTGGAGAACAAGAAGCAAAAATGTTTTTTCAACTTATAGATAGACGTTATGAAAAGAAAAGCACAATAGTTACTAGTAATATTAATCTATCCGACTGGAATCAAATATTTTTAGACAATATGCTAGCTAGTGCTATTTTAGACAGACTTGTTCATCATTCTACTATTGTAAATATTCTCGGAAACTCTTACAGGACGGCTACTGCATTATCCAAAATATCTGATAAAAATAATTGAACAATTGTACATAAAAATATTGGCACAATTGTTCAAAATAGTCTTGACATTAATATGGAATGCTTTTTCCCTCAATCTTACATTTCTCTGCCTGCCCATTTCTTTCTTGCCACAGCAATCGAAATTGCAACAATGACAGCCGCTAACAACAAAAAA
>JAXJQF010000029.1:0-23314 GCA_036311285.1 Ruminobacter sp.
ACAAAGAAATTCAAAAAGATCAACGATTAAATAAAGAGTATAAGTAGAAATTATTACAACTGTATAGGGACGCCTGAACGCTCTTTATAGCTATTATCATTTGAATAATCAATTTTTTGATAAAACTTCCTCTTTTGATTCTTCTAACGCTTTAATAAAAGCGTCACAAACTTCATAGCTATCAATAGTAAAATCTTTCGTTATTGATGATATGACCATATAAAACACATATTTAATAATATTGATAAATACATAACATAATATCAAATATTTTACACATTAAATAATGTAAAAAAATACTTTATTTTTGCTTTTTTAAATAATTCGTTCACAACATTAAAAAATAACGAACTAAAAAATTAGAAAATAAAGTATTATATGAGACTTTTTATGAATCTTGTTTGATTTCATCTACATTTACTTTTTCTTGTTCTTGTAGAAGATTTGTTGTATCTTCTACAACATTGTTCTCACTATTTCGTCTGTTTGTAGTCGACTCATATTCATCAATCCAATCCATTCTCTGCTGTGAGGTGTTGCTTCTTGATTCGCTTCCTCCATAAATTTCCTCATTAATTGTCGCTCCACTCTTTTGCAAGTTTCCATTGTTGTTTGAAATATCCTTTTCAAATCCTGTCGACCCTCTGGAGTCTGGAGCATTTGCCTCAATGCTTTCATATCCTTTTCTTTCATTTGTTTCAACTTCTCCCACGCCCAGCGATTCGCTCCTATCGGTAAAAGCTTCTCTACCATTGTCTGCTCTTCTTCCGTCAATGGACGATTCATCAATCCTAGATCGAACATTTGAATCAAAAAGTCCGTCTTGTTCTCTTGACGAATCAATTTCATTATGTCCATCTCTAAAACTTCTTGATCTGCGATCTTCAAGATCTGTTCCGCTGTCGGATACATTATCTCTTCTCTCATTATCTCTTGTTCGTCCTCGATCAAGCTGAATTGTTCCATATTCGGATCCTCTATCTCCCAACCCAGATCCTTGATCAACTCCCTTTCGTCCTCTGATAACACCTGCTTCTTCAACTCTGCTTGTGTTTGAGTTTGAATTTCCGTCATTTGAGTTAATATTCTCTCTATCTTCGGCTGTTGCATTAAAATTGCTGCCACTTCTGTTGATTTCATTTACATTTACCTCTTTTGTTTTATCAACTAAAGCTTTATTAAAATTATCATCTTTAGTTAACACTCAATTCTCTAACAAATCATTATGATGAAAACTGTTATCATAATTTTGAATGTCTCTAAAATTTGAACTGTTAGATTTTTCTTATCTTGCTCAATATCTAATATCTTTTTTACTTGCAAATGTTTGTCAGATTAAGTCGAAAGTTCACTATTCTTTATTCTCTTTTGTTCTAAAGCTTGATGAATAAATTTTTGAAATTTTTTTCTATGTTCTTTAGGATCTTGAGTGGATATTAATTCATCAATTTGTTCTTCTGATAATAATTCTAATTCTCTATAATTTTGCTTTCTGCATTCAATAATAAATTCTTCATCAGATACATTATCATCAATTTTTGTAAATTCAAAAGCCATATATTTATCCTCATTTTTGTTTAAAATAGCTATAAATTTTATACTAATAAGTTATAACACAAAAAAATTCGAAAATCTTTATAATCAGCGTATTATGTGATGTACAATACAGTTTTTATTTTGATTACACAAAAAAGTATATGAATATTAAGGTCTACAAATTTCTAGATATAACAATGAATAATTAATAAAATTACAATTGATTCAGTAATTTTATTTTTATATGGCAAGAATAATATTACTTACAAGTTAATGAAGTTTTGTTTATTAATAAAGAATCTCCTCGTCTATTATGCTTTCCGTTTCCCAAAAAGCTAGAGAGGAGATTTTGTTATCTAGAATTTATATTATATTTCTTGAACTTTAAATCTTATTTTGTGCACTTAACGTTAAAGAAACTACCAGATAAACCATTAACAGTAAATTCATTTGCTGTTAATGATTCGTTTGTTAATAAGTTTTCTAAAGTACAAGTACCTAAATCTAATTTAGTCCAAACACTATTATCAATAGTAACTTTTCTTGAATTTTTACTTGAGTTAAATACATAAAGAACGTTGTCTTTATTGTATTGCTTTAAATCTACAATTAAAGTTGAATCTGTGAATAAAGTTACTCTCTTACCTTTTGCTAATGCAGGATGCTTATCACGAAGCTTAAGCATTGATGCTATAGTTGTCTTTAAGTTTTCTTCATCCTTTGTTAAATTAGATGTTCTACCTGTTGTACGACTTACATGGTCATCACATTGATTTATTTTATCACACTGTAATGGCTGTTCTACAAATCCTGCCAATTCATCACCAATTTCATCGCCATAATAAATTGTTAACGGACCAGACATTGCAGAAAGAAAACTAAAAGCGGCTTGATGGTTATCGAAATATTCTTTAGTCTTCTTACCATCTTCAGAATATGCTGCTCTTTGAATTAAATCACCGTATCTTGGCAAATCATGGTTACCGATAAAGTTGTTAGGCATTGCATTCTTGCTATAGCCAAACATTTTATTAACTTCATCATTTAAAACTTTTGCACTTTGACTACAGCTTTGTTGATCTAATACGTCACCATTACTTGCTAGAACCTTTGTTAACTGATATCTAACAGGGAAGTTAAAAGCACTCATTAAAGAATCATTTTGGTACGCAGCCTTTTCAATATCACGAGCATTACCACTCCATATTTCTGCTACCATATAACCTAATGGCTGTACTTTTTTCCCTTTCATCTTATAAGCATTTGATTTCTTGGCTGATTCTGTTTGAACTTCTTTTGAAATTTCCTTCCATTGTTCAGGACTTAATTGATAAGCTTGGTCTAATCTCCAACCATCAATCTTTAAAGTCTTGATCCAATATGAAGCAAATTCCTTCAAGAAAGGTAATGATTTTTCAACATCAAAACATGTTGCCCTTCTTAAGCTAATCTTATCTAAATGACCATTCATTAAACGGCACATTTTGTTTAAATGTAACTTATTACCCTTTGGAGAGGTTTGTTCTACATTTATTTTTGCGTGACCAAATACCCCATCTAAAATAACATAAAGTCCCTTGCTATGAGCTTTTGATACTAACTCTTTAGCATCATCTAAAGTACCAAATTTAGGATCAATTTTAAAATAATTCGACGTAAAATAACCTGTACCATCTAACTTATCATATACTTCTTCTTGATCAGTTATTACAGTAGTTTCAAAAATAGGACTTACCCAAATTGTATTAATGCCTGTAGACTTGATATAGTCAAGATTTTCAATAATACCACGAATATTTCCACCATGAACGCTTGGTCCCCAAGCTTTTTCATATCCTTTTGGACCTTTGTCACTGTGTGCAAAGCTTTCTACCATAACCTGATATAATCTTAAGTCACACATTTTATTATCAGAATTAAAGCATCCCTTACCATCCATAACATGAAAATCTTTATCTGTTGCTTTTACAACAACTGAACTTGATACACCACTCTGAGCGCAAGTAACTCTTTCTGGTCTCTTCCATGCAATGTTACTCGAAGACGCGCAACCTGTAATAGATACGATAGCAACCGTAAGCATTGATAAACCAAGATTTTTAAATTTCATTTACAAAACTCCAAACTATAATTATACAAACATGACAATCGTATAAATAAATATAATATTTATAGTTATTTAACATTTAAAAACACAAATATGAATTTTTCGCTATATATTTGTCTTAATATTTATCTATTTCTTTTTTACTTATTTTATTTGTTTTTATATTTTATGGATTCTAATTTTTATTAGTTCAGCTGCAATACTTTATACATATTTAATTTTGTATTTGTTATTTAAGTAAGAAGGTTTATGTTTTTTAAACATAAACCTTTTTAAATCATTAACGTTAATTACTTAATACAATCTAATCTATACATCTTAGTACTTACACTAGGAATTTCTAAACTAGATTTACTTACTTTCTTGTAATCATCTAAATCAATTAAACCACAACTTTCGTATTTTAACGCTTTCCATAATGAAGGTTCAAAAGATACCTTTCTAGCCTTTTCACTACTATTTAAAATAACCAACACTCTGTCTTTCTTATATTGTTTGATGTCTAAATATAAAGATTCATCACTAAATACATGAATTCTTTCACCTCGTGATAAAGACAAATGCTCATCTCTTAGTTTTAAGTACTTAAACACGTGTTGCTTTAAGTCCTGTTCAAAATCAGAGAAACCATTAATTTTTCCAGATGTACGAGATACATGGTCATCACATTGATTTGTTCTATCACAATTTGATGGAGAAGATACAAAATCTTCTAATTCAGAACCAATTTCATCACCATACATTAAAGATATAGGACCAGACATTGATGTTAAGAAAACTAAAGCAGCTTTATGAGCATTATAGTAACTTGCATCTAAATCACCATCTTTCTCATACTTTGCTCTTTGTAATAAATCACCAAATCTAATACCATTTGCTGAACTTATAAAGTTTACAGGAATACCCTTACGACTATAACCTGCCATTTTTGCATACATATCATCATTAAATATTCTTGTAGGTTGACTACATGACTTCTTAGAGAAAGAATCACCATCAGATGCTAACACACGTAAAATAGCATTCTTTGCAGGATAATTCATAGCCATCTCAATTGAATTACTTGAGAACGCGTTACTTTCAATATCCTTTGGTTGATCTGTTACCATATCAGCAATTGTTAAACCTAATGGATTAACACTCTTTGAACCTTGCTTATACATATTTGTTTCTTTAGCAGATTCAGCTTTAATTGCTTCTCTTAATTCTTTCCAAACCTTTGTTTCAATTTGGTAAGCATCTATAAAACGATAACCGTCAATCTTTAATTCATTGATCCAATATGAAACGACATCCTTTAAATAATCAACTGAGCGTTCACTATTAATACATGAAGTACCTGTAACAGTTGTCTTATCAAAATAACCTTTAATTGAACGACAGTTCTGATTTAATATTAATCTGTTGTCATTAGGACTAAAAACAGAGATATTATTTTTAACTTTGCCTAAAGCAATGTCGAAAACAACCTTCAACCCCATTCTATGAGCGCGATCTACCAATTCCTTTAATTCATCTAAAGTACCAAATCTTGGATCGATTTCAAAGTAATTTGAAACATATGAACCTGTTCCATCATGCTTTAAATGTTCTTCAGCTTGAAATTCATTTGAAACTGTCTTAAAAATTGGAGATAAAATTATAGCATTAACACCTACACCTTTGATGTAAGCCAAGTTATTTAAAATACCTTTAATATTACCTTTAACAGTACTTGGTGACCAATTCTTTTCTACCCCAGGAGCTCCGCTATCATCATGAACAAAAGCTGGAACATAAATATCGTAGAATCTTAAATCACATACAGGATTATCACTTCCAAAACAAGCTGAACGAGTGTTGCTAGATTTCATCATTGTAACATCATTCATTGTTATGCTTGAATCAATAGTTTTTCTCTTACATTCGACTTCCTTTGCAGGTTGCCACGCAGCATTAGCAACACTTGATAAAGACATCGACAAAACGATTAAAGATACTAATTTAGATAACTTCACCATAAATTTTCCTACATACTTTATAATGGGTAACTGAATTTCTCTCAAACAATCAAAGAGGTGTTTCTTTATTATTTAACCTAAATAACATACAGTAGTAACAAATAAAATATAGATAATTAACTGTAACATAAAAGTTTCAATAATTAACTATTACCAATAAATATCTCTGTTACCACTTTTGTTGACCATCACTAATCTCAAAGTTTCCTAAATTCTTAAGAAATTGTATGAGACAACTCTATTATTACAAAAACTTGTTTATATTATTCGTCTAGACTTTCTTGTTTTATAAAACAGAATTGATTACTATTATTATAAATTCTGTATACATTTTATCATGATTGACTTTTTATCGCGTATAGTCAAAGTCTTACATTTATGTGAGACATCAACCATTTTTTTGTTAGACATTTTTACAATATTTAAATGTCAAAGATAAATCTACATTTTATCTTCGCTTACTAAATTTTAATATTTCTTATATTTCATTTATCTGTATACAAGTTTACAAAGAACAGTTTAGAGTTTAAAAATAATAAGTGTAATACCAATAACATAGTAATTATATTAAAGTAATTGTTTCGTATTTTCTTTGACAAGAGTCGTTAAATTTTTAAACCAAACATTATCTATATCAAAAATTTCATTTAATCATTACATATTTTACTTAATTATTTTCATATATTAGTATTGTTTTTAACCAAGCTTCTGTTTTATCCTTAACATCAAAAGTCTCATTAACTTAAAACAATATCAAACTTGTTCACAATAATTTTATTTAATTTTCATAACATCTACACATCTTATTAGACTAAAGAAAATCAATCGCATTACAACATATAGACTTCTATTATTATGTATATAAATTTTATTAAACGCATCAAGGTCTAGACAAATAACACTTTTAATGTTAAATTATGCCTGTTTTGTGGATTTATTCCTTAAATCGACATCTTTCCTATTGGAATCATTTTGTTTTATTTATTTACAAAAATCTTTAACACATTACGCAATAGTTTTACACCTCTTATTCTTTATAAGTCTATTAGGTAATTCTATAAGCAAAGCGTTAAATATTTGTAAGCACTTATCGTTTTCATTACATCCATTTCAAGTATAAGCAATGATTTAATGAAGTACTCTTAAATCAATATGATTTAAATTCGTAGCTGTCGACAAAACAATCTCAATAATTTATCAATATTTATTAACTTAATCCCAGAGCTTTTACAAACAGAGCCCAAGGAATCAATGTAATTTTATGAATTTATCAGATTTAAAATTAAAGGCTACGCAAGAACTAGTAACAATAGCTGAAGAACTAGGTCTTGAAGGTATCGGCCGTCATTCTAGAAAAGATATTATCTACAATATCTTAAAAGCAACCGCAAAGAAAGGTGAAGACATATACAGTGAAGGCGTACTTCAAATTCTACCTGACGGTTTTGGTTTTCTTCGCAGTCCCGAATGTTCTTATTTACCAGGCCCAGATGATATTTATGTATCTCAAAACCAAATTCGTAAATTAAACCTTCGTACAGGCGACACAATCAGCTGTAAAATCCGTCCTCCAAAATCAGATAACGAAAAGTACTTCGCTCTATTAAAAGTTGACACAATCAATTTTGAAGAACCTTCCGCTAACAAACATAAAATTCTTTTTGAAAACTTAACTCCTCTTCATCCAAATGAAAGAATGAGATTAGAAAGAGGTAATGGCTCTACAGAAGATATTACAGCAAGAGTTATCGACTTATTAAGTCCAATCGGGAAAGGTCAACGTGGTCTAATCGTTGCTCCGCCAAAAGCTGGTAAAACTATGCTTTTACAAAACCTTGCTCAAAATATTCATGCGAATAATCCAGAATGTCATTTAATTGTATTACTTATAGACGAACGTCCTGAAGAAGTAACAGAAATGCAACGTTTAGTACACGGTGAAGTAGTTGCTTCAACATTCGACGAACCACCTACACGTCACGTTCAAGTAGCTCAAATGGTTATTGAAAAAGCTAAGAGATTAGTAGAACACAAACAAGATGTTGTAATCCTATTAGACTCTATTACTCGTTTAGCAAGAGCATATAACACAGTTATTCCTTCATCAGGTAAGGTATTAACAGGTGGTATTGATGCAAACGCACTACAAGGTCCTAAGGGTATCTTCGGTGCTGCGCGTAACATAGAAGAAGGTGGTTCTTTAACAATCATTGGTACAGCGTTAGTTGAAACAGGTTCTAAGATGGACGATGTTATCTATGAAGAATTTAAGGGTACTGGTAACATGGAACTCCACCTATGTCGTAAGCTTGCTGAAAAGAAGATCTTCCCTGCTATCAGCATTAATCGTTCAAGTACAAGACATGATGAATTGTTAACAACTCAAGATGAATTAACAAAGATGTGGATAATCCGAAAGTTTATCAACAGTATGGATAATAATGAAAATAATCCAAATGTAGATGAAACTTCAGGAACAGAATTCTTAATCGAACGCTTATCAAGAACTAAGACTAATAACGAATTCTTCGAAAGCATGAAGAAATAAGACTGTTCTAAAAAACATTCATTTAGATTCAGACAAATTAAAAAACAGAAAGGAAGTTTAAAAAACTTCCTTTTTTACTGTTCCAATAAAATATTAACAAGTAAGATAAAAAATCTCACTACCTAAAATAGTGAGATTGAATAAATTATATGTTCTTTGTACTAGTATGACTAATTACATATTTGCAACGATATCGTCAGCAAATTCATCAGTTGAACGTAATACAGCATTTTCCATTTGAGAATAGAAATCAACTGTTACTGTCTTCTTGCTGATAGCATTTTCCATACCACTTACAATTAAATCAGCTGCCTCGAACCAACCGATGTGACGTAATAACATTTCAGCAGAAAGGATGATTGAACCAGGGTTAGCCTTCTTTAATCCAGCTAAAGTTGGAGCAGTACCGTGTGTTGCTTCGAATAACGCAACGCCTGTACCTATGTTTGCACCTGGAGCAATCCCGATACCACCTACTTGAGCAGCTAAAGCATCAGAAATGTAATCACCGTTTAAGTTCATAGCACAAACTACGTCATAACTTTCTGGGTATAATAAAATGTTTTGTAAAAATGCATCAGCGATACAATCCTTAACCACAATTGACTTACCATTGTTAGGATTTTCAAAGCTTACAACACCTTTTTCGTCCTTTGTTGCTCCAAATTGCTTTTCTGCATATTCGTAGCCCCACTTCTTGAACGCACCTTCTGTAAACTTCATAATGTTGCCCTTATGTACAATTGTTACAGAGCTACGGTCATTATCGATTGCATATTGGAATGCAGCACCGATTAATCTTTCAGAACCAGCCTTTGACATTGGTTTAACACCAATACCACACATATCTGTAAATCTAATCTTGTTAACGTTCATTTCAGTTGTTAAGAATTCTATAACCTTCTTAGCACCTTCTGAATCTGCTTCCCATTCGATACCAGCATAAATATCTTCAGCGTTTTCTCTGAAGATTACCATATCTGTCTTTTCTGGATGCTTAACAGGACTAGGAACGCCATTAAAATAACGAACAGGTCTTAAACAAATATATAAATCCAAAGTTTGACGTAACGATACGTTTAATGAACGGATACCACCGCCAACTGGAGTTGTTAAAGGTCCCTTGATTGCAACACAATAATCTTTAATAAAATCGTAAGTTTCTTCAGGTAACCAAACGTTTTCACCATAAACCTTTGTTGACTTTTCACCAGCATAGATTTCCATCCATTTGATTTCTCTTTCGCCATTGTATGCCTTTGCAACTGCTGCATTTACAACCTTTAACATTGCAGGTGTAACATCCGCACCGATACCATCACCTTCAATATAAGGGATAATAGGATTGTTTGGAACTGTTAAAACACCTTCTGCATTCGCAGTAATCTTAGCACCATCTTGTGGAACAACAACTTTAGATACCATATCGTCCTCTAAATCATAAATAATATTTAAAAAAAAATTCTGTCGTATATAATAATACAAAATCAAAAAATTGATAACTTAAATATTTGTAAGTAAACAAATATCAACACTATAAACAATTGTCAATAAATCTCTATTGACTGTGGAATATTAAAATGGCAGAAAGATTTAGACCATATGTTACTGTTGCAGCAATTGTAGAATGCAGAAACAAATACCTATTAGTTAGTGAATACGACGAAGCTCCTACTCCAGTTTATGGTCAAGTAGCTGGACACCTAGAAGCAAATGAAGATTTAATTGAAGGAATAAAAAGAGAACTTTTAGAAGAAGCAGGAATATCAAACGATCCTGACTATCTTGTTGGTATCTATACATACGTAAAGGACAATGAAACAATACAAAGATATTGTTTCTATTTAAAGGACGATTCTTTACCAGAAGAATTAACTCCTAGCGATCCTGATCAAGACATTATTAGTGCAAAATGGTACACAAAGGAAGAAGTTGAAGCTCTTCAGCCTCACTACAGAACAAGACTGGTTAAGAAATGTTTTGATGATTTCTTCAAAGGAAAGAAATTCTCATTAGATTTGTTGGATACTATTAGACCATAGTCGACTCATAATCACTTCTAATGATAAACAAACATTATTTTTAACAATTATATAAGCTCATAACGAAAGTTTTTATCTTTCAATCATGAGCTTTTTCATTTGTACAAATATACAAAACACTTGTTATACAAAATCCTATCTATACCTGTAATCAAAACACACTCAAATATCTAATCTCCAAACATTGAGTCTAATAATTCTCATACTTTCTTTTATCTTATACAATTGTTAATCAAATCACAAAACATGACTTTTATCATATTTTGTCATATAATTAACATATTCTATTACTAAGTGAGAACAGGTATGTCTGCAAAAAGAGTTGTAGTTGGAATGTCTGGTGGTGTTGATTCATCAGTATCTGCTTATTTATTAAAACAACAAGGCTATGAAGTTATTGGTCTTTTCATGAAAAATTGGGAAGAAGATGATACCGATTCATATTGTTCAGCTGCTATAGATTTAGCAGATGCTAGATCTGTTGCTGACAAGATAGGTATCGAATTAAAAACAATTAACTTCGCTGCAGAATATTGGGACAGAGTATTTGAAAACTTCCTATCTGAATATAAAGCAGGTCGTACACCAAATCCAGATATCCTATGTAATAAAGAAATAAAATTCAAAGCATTTTTAGACTACGCTTTAGAAGACTTAAATGCAGACTTTATGGCAACTGGTCATTATGTTAGAAGAACATTTGATGAGAAACCTAAGCTATTAAGAGGTACAGATCCTAACAAAGACCAAAGCTACTTCCTATACACCCTTGGCTACGAACAAGTTAGCAAATCCTTATTTCCTGTTGGTGATATCTTAAAGCCTGAAGTTAGAAGAATAGCAACTGAATTAGGTTTAACTACGGCAACAAAAAAAGATTCAACTGGTATCTGCTTTATCGGTGAAAAAAGATTTAAAGAATTTTTAAATAGATTTCTACCTGCTCAAAGAGGAAATATTGAAACTGTTGATGGTAAAGTTATCGGCAAACACGATGGCTTAATGTACCATACCTTAGGTCAAAGAAAGGGATTAGGTATCGGTGGATTAAAAGACGCAAGTGTTGACCCATGGTATGTTGTTGATAAAGATTTAGAAAGAAACGTTTTAATTGTTGCCCAAGGTGCAAACCACCCTAGACTTATGTCTAAGGGCTTGATTGCAACAAACCTTTGTTTCAATGACAGAGAACCGTTCAAAGCAAGAAAATGCACTGTTAAAACAAGATACCGCCAGAGCGATATTCCATGCTTTGCAGAACAAATAGATGATGATAAAATTAGAATTATCTTTGATGAAAATGTAGCTGCAGTGACACCTGGTCAAAGTGCTGTGCTCTATGACAATGAAATTTGTCTTGGTGGTGGTATAATAGAAGAACGTATCGTACCTTAATAATCATAAGGAAGAGTAAATGCCTAACGATTTTATTCAACAATCTACTGCTTTAGCTGCAGTATTTCAAGGAGCATACCTAGTTCAACAGCTTGCTAGAACTGGGGATTGTGATCAGGATGCTTTAAGATTATTAATAAAATCCCTAGCTATCGATACTCCTAATAACGTACAAGACATGTATCCAGAAAAAAGTTTAACCTTAGGATACAAAGCTATAATCAATTGTATTAACTATAAGACAGATGATAATACGGCTACCACAATCTCTGAAAAAACCAAGCGTTCATTAGAAGTTATTAAGTATGTATACTCATTTATAGTTATCGAAAAGCAAATTCGTAAAAACACTGAATTAATGAACGCTATTTCAAACGATATTGAAAACGTTAAAAACTTCGCTAGACAAAACAATAAACTTGTTCTAGACGAAGAAGTATTACAAAGACTTGCTGACATATATATAAGCAAGATTAGTAATAGCCAGAATTTCAAAATTTTAATTTTTGGCAGCAAATTGTATTTATCACAAGAACATATTCAAGCCAAAATTAGAAGTATTATTTTAGCTGCACTTAGAGCTACATCTATATGGCGTTCTAATGGTGGCAACAGATTAAAATTATATTTTCAACGCAAAAAGCTATTGAGCTATTGCTCTAATATCCTTAAGCGTTGCTAATTTCCTATCTATTTTATAACGGAGCTTTTTTAAAAAATGGAATTAGATTTATCAACATTAACTGCGATATCTCCAATTGATGGAAGATATGCTAGCAAGTGTTCTGATTTACGTAGTATTTTCTCAGAATTTGGTTTAATGCGTTTCCGTGTTGCTGTAGAAGTAGCTTGGTTAAAGAAATTAGCTGCTACTCCAGAAATCAAGGAAGTTCCAGCTTTTAGCCAAGCTTCTATCGATTATTTAGATAGTATTGTTAATAACTTTAACATTGAAGATGCAAAAGCAATCAAAGCACACGAAAGTGTTACTAACCACGATGTTAAGGCTGTTGAATATTTCTTAAAGGATAAAGCTGCTCAAGTTCCTGAAATCAATGCGGTTAAAGAATTTATCCACTTTGCATGTACATCAGAAGATATTAATAACAACTCTCATGCGTTAATGTTAAACACTGCACGTAAAGAAATCATTGAACCATTATTCAATGAATTAATCGACGCAATTGCCGAATTAGCTAAAAAGCACGCTGCAGATCCTATGATGTCAAGAACTCACGGTCAACCAGCTTCTCCTACTACATTAGGTAAAGAAATGGCTAACGTTGTTTACCGTTTACGTCGCCAATTAAAGCAAATTATGGACGTTGAAATTTTAGGTAAAATTAATGGGGCTGTAGGTAACTACAACGCTCACTTAAGTGCTTACCCTGATGTTGATTGGAAGCAATTTAGTAAAGAATTTGTTGAAAGCTTAGGCTACACTTGGAATCCATACACTATTCAAATCGAGCCACACGATTACATCGCGGAATTATTCGATGCAATTGCTCGTTTCAACACAATTTTATTAGACTTCAACCGTGATATCTGGGGTTATATCTGCTTAGGCATCTTCAAGCAACGCACTATTGCAGGTGAAGTTGGTTCATCAACTATGCCACACAAGGTTAACCCTATTGACTTTGAAAACTCTGAAGGTAACATTGGTATTGCAAACGCAATCTTCGGTCACCTAGCATCAAAGTTACCAGTTAGCCGTTGGCAAAGAGACTTAACAGACTCTACAGTTTTAAGAAACTTAGGTGTAGCGGTTGGTTATACAGAAATTGCTGTTAAGTCTACATTAAAGGGTATCAGCAAACTAGAAGCTAATGTTCAACACATGAGTGATGAATTAGATCAAAACTGGGAAGTGCTAGCTGAACCATATCAAACAGTTATGCGCAGATACGGTGTTGATAAGCCATACGAAAAGTTAAAGGCTTTAACTAGAGGTCAACGTGTAAATAGAGAAATTATGTTAGAATTTATCGATACACTTGAAATCCCTGAAGAAGCTAAAGAAAGCTTAAGACAATTAACTCCACAAAACTACATTGGTAGAGCTTGTGAATTTGCAAATGAAATCTAATTATTGATTTGAAATTTAGGTTAATAAAAGCTTAACTTTATGTTACAAGACAAAAGACCTGCGATTAAAGTAGGTCTTTTTGTTTATTTTATGTAGTTTCAATCTAAAAATTTACTTACATTTTTAACAATGATGATTTTTTTTGAAATTATTATTGTATAATGATTTCAGTATTAATTTGATAGGTATATGGAGGTGTTACATGATTAGAGCATATATTCTAAATAACCAAACATTAACACCAAAAATACTTGAAGCCAATAGTCCAATCCCTGAAAATACTTTATGGATCGATATAGAAGAACCAACCGAAGATGAACACGATTGGATGCAACACCTTTTCAAGGAAGAAGTTCCTGAAGAGGATGATATTGATGAAATCGAATCATCATCACGTTACTATACCGACACCGACGGTATACACATAACTTGTTTGTTCACAAGAAGAAAATGTCGTGACACTGAAGCTACAAACGTACAATTTACATTACACGGAAATATGTTAATCACATTCCGTGAAAGTGATGTTAGTATTATTCGTATCCTTCGTCACTACTTAAAGCACGATATTTTAGAAGAACCGCTTCGCACCAATATCGATATATTCCTAGAAATTCAGAACATCCTAATCGATTCATTATCAGATGATATCGAGGACTCATATACAACCTTGGAACAATCTAGTGATAATATTTTATCTGATGAAGATGGAAAAATTAAAGAATTATTAGAAGTTTTAAAATTCCAGGAAAATACAATTTCACAGATTCGACAAAATCTATTCGATGCCAGAAATGCAGTAAGATACCTAAGAAAAAGTACCTTCAATAGACTAAATCCTAATCAAATAGCAACTATTGATAGAGTTCTTAACGACATCGAATCTATCTTGCCGCATACTCAATTTATATTCGATAAGATAAACTTCCAATTACAAACAGCTATGTCATACACTAATCATACACAGAACAAGATTATTAAAATCTTCTCTGTGGCAGCTGTAGTATTCATGCCTCCTACTCTTATCGCAAGTGTTTATGGTATGAACTTTAATATTATGCCTGAACTTCAATGGAAGTATGGTTATCTATTTGCAATCATACTTATGTTCTTATCGGCTCTACTAACCTATATTGTATTTAAGTACAAGAAGTGGTTATAAGGAATATTTTTATTCATACTAGTTAAACCAAATTAGTACTAGTAGATTTAACACTATCAATACAAAACTAAATTCGAAGATAATTTTATAAGTATATAAAATTAGTCTTTTATTAACCATTCTCTATAAAATCTCGAAATTTGTTAATAAATAAATCAAAAAAAATTAATAAACATGACTTTTTAATATTTTATTATCTTTTTGTGATATATAAGATAATATCAAACAAAAAAAAATAATAATATATAATAATGGATTACAATTTCATGATTATTCTAATCAAACAATTGTATTTAATTTAAAAGAACATTTTAATATAACAATAATTACTATAAAAATAGCTAAAATCTAAAAGAAAAATAACAAATAATAAGTAATATAATAAGTAATATAAATATAAAATAACAATTAACAACTTCTCAAGAATAGAACCATTTATATTTGCAACAATGTTTATAATTAGGCACACAAATGAACCTACCCTTAGAAGAAACTGTTAAACAACAAAAGATACAAATCCGCCAGTTACAACAAGAACTGGAAGACTTAAAAGAAAACACTCGTAAAGAACGTGAATACAGCATAAACCTACATCTACAACTATTGAAGGTGTTAAGAGTTTATGACGAACAAATATACCATGATCTAACTAATCAGCTTTCACGTTTAGATTATAAATCAAGTATCTTTCAACAGCCTGATATTATCCTTAAGACTCAAGTTATTTTACAAAATCAAACCGAGCATATTGTTAATTTTCATAACAAGATTAAAAGATTTTTAAGTGAGATACCAACAGCTGTTTTAGACAGCCCTAACTTATCTAAAGATTTAATGGAAAAGGCTGAGGAACTTCGTTCAAGAAACAAAACAAATAAAAGTTTATCAGAAAATATTATTGATTTATTAGAATTCATTGCTCAAGGCTTAAAAAGATTTAACCATTCAAGTATCATTACCAACAATTTTTCATTACCAGAAGAAATCAGAAATGATTTTTACAGAATATTTTCAAACCTTCAATTAAACGAAGAACAAAACGAAACTATTAAAAATTGTATGGATAAACTATTAACTGATATTAGTTACATAGAATTTCCAAATATTGTAAAGAATGCTATTGATGCACTAATTAAAAGTACTTATAAAGAAAGAGAAGACTCTTCTCATAACATCTCAAATATTTATAATCACATCTGTAACATTCACGACGAACTTGAAAATAGCGTTAACACAAACACTAGCATCAGTAATTCATGTAAAGAAAACAATGATCTGTTCAATTTAGAACTTACTAACATGAACATCAATTTAGCAACTGCAGATAATGACTCCTTAACAGACCTGTTAACAGACAACATCAGTAAACTAAGACATCTTACAGATGAAAGAGTAAATATTACTGATATGCATGAACAAATGCTAACTAACTTAACAGTAATAGAACATAAAGTATCTGAAGTTAAAAAAGAAGCAAACACATTAAAGAACACAATTCATGAAATAGCCAATAAGAGCAAATGCGATCCTCTAACAAGATTGTTAAATATCAACAGTTTTAGTCAACAGCTTGATGATTGCATGAAGATGCTAAATGAACAACAACTACGTGTATTTATCGCAGACATTGATAACTTTGGTGAAATAAACAAAGAATATAATACAGCGGTTGGAGATAAGATCTTAAAGGTACTAGCTATTACTATGAGAAAGGTTTTACCACCAGAAATAGTTATTGCTCGAATAGCTGGTGATCATTTTGGGATCATTATGCAAAACACAGATGAAAAGAAAACAACGTTAATTCTTGATAAACTTATTACTTGCGTTAAAGCAATTCCATTCCATTATCGCAATACGAAGGTTGACGTGTCTATATCTGTGACAGGTTTCCAAATTACTACTCCAATGCAACCTACTCAAGTAATATCAAAATTAGAAGAATATGTTGCACACACCAAAGATAGTGAAGGAAAAGTAATTACTCGCTCACAACTACATATAATAAAATAGAATTTACTAGAATAATGCAAAGATACTTTATAAAACTATTTTATGAAGTAACTTAAATTTACAAGGAGAACATTTATGGAATACATTGTTCAGCCAACTGGTGCTTTATCATTATTGTCTCAAATAGAGGCAGATATGATATCAAGAAAAACTAACGGCATTTTTTATGACCTATTCCGAAAATGTTCCCTAGCTGTATTAAGTACTGGAATTAAAACAGATAATACAGATATATTATTACAGCTCTATAAAGATTTCGAAATCAACGCCATCAGAAATGAACGTGGGGTTAAGCTAGAACTTATTAACCCACCACAAACGGCGTTTGTTGATGGCAAAATGATAAAGAATATTCAAAACAATCTTTATTCTGTTCTTCGTGATATTGTCCAAACCAAAACAGTGAGAGACCTGCTTAAAAATAATTACAACGAGCAAAAAATTCCATTTGGAACACAAATCACAAATGAAATATTTCTACTACTAAGAATGGCTGGAGCTCTTATACCAGGAGATACACCAAACACAGTAGTCTGCTGGGG
Organism: Ruminobacter sp.; assembly: GCA_036311285.1. GTDB lineage: Bacteria > Pseudomonadota > Gammaproteobacteria > Enterobacterales > Succinivibrionaceae > JAXJQF01. The sequence continues at coordinate 17,438 of JAXJQF010000029.1, forward strand.
TGGACATTCTATCAATGCTGAAGAATATGAATATGCTCGACAAGTTGGTAAATACTTAGGTTTATATAAGAACAACATCTGCACAGGTTGTGGCCCTGGAATAATGGAAGCTCCAATGGAAGGAGCCAACATTGGTTATAGCCTACAACACTTCAAAAAAGGTAGATTCATTGGTTTAACAGAACCATCAATAATAGCAGCAGAACCACCTAACTGCATGGTTAACGAACTTATAATCATGCCAGATATCGAAAAGAGATTAGAGTCATTCGTAAGACTTGCTTCTTGTATATTAGTGTTCCCAGGCGGTCCTGGTACTGCAGAAGAACTTCTATACCTATTGGCTATTAAGTTAAACAAATTAAACAAACATGAACCAATGCCTGTAATACTTACGGGACCAAAGGAAAGTGAAGCTTATTTTAAAGCTATAAACGACTTTATCACTACAACCCTTGGTGAAGAAGCAACGAATTTATATGAAGTGATTATCGGCGCTCCTGAAACCGTTGCAAAGAAAGTTAATAGCTATATGGAAAAGGTTATGTACCACAGAAACGCAACCTCAAATTCATATTGCTTTAATTGGACATTAACAATACCTGAAGAATTACAACGTCATTTTGTAGTTACCCATGAAAACATGGCTAAACTAAATCTTCATAAAGGATTAGAGCCTGAAATTCTTGCAAGTAATTTAAGGTCAGCATTCTCTGGTATAGTTTCAGGTAATGTAAAAGCTGAAGGAATGCAAGAAATCGAAAAGCATGGTCCATTTATATTAGATGGAGACAAAGACATTATGATAGCTCTAGACAAGCTTCTATGCGATTTTAAGGAGCAAAAGCGTTTCTTGTTATCAGATGAAGACTATAAGCCATGTTATCGCATTAAAACCCAATAATTTAGAAATGTAAAAGCGTTATAGTATCTAAACTACAAAACCATACTATTGATTGATCAAGTAGTATGGTTTTACCTTTTATCAACCTATCAACATTTGCTTTTATAACCTTTAAAACATGCAAGGAAAAACTTTCCTAACTATACTTATTTGTTGCGTCATATAATTGAACAACACAGCGATTTTCAAAATAAGAATCTCTTAAAGATTGATCATATCTGATAACCTTCTCTGGCACAAAATAGAGTCCATCATTTTCTCTAAAACTATCAAGAAGTTCTCTTCTACAACATTGCGCCTCATCCTCGGTTGGGAAAATTCTAACATATTTTACATATGGAGATGTTGCATTTTTTCCATTATATAGAAAACCTTTGTCTGTCATTTTCCCATAATCTGCAATATTATCAACGTTATTAAATATTAGTCTATATCTAACTTCGTTAATATTCTTTAAACATACATCCATACAAGGCTTAACTACTTGGAATAAACATAACAACGCTAAGCAATCATATATAGCACGGTGAGAGCTATAAAAGTAACCTAACTCTGCCATAATAAATTCTAATTTTTGACTATAAAATGTTGGAAACAATGCACGCCATTTAATTTCATTAAACGAACAGAACCAACGTAATTTTTTTATTGAATCAATATGCTTAAAGCGTCTGTTAAACATACCATAATCGAATCTAGCGTTATGAGCCACTATAATTGGATTATCCTTTAACATATCCAAAACATCTGCTTCTTGAATTTTTTTATCTTTTACATCCTCATCAGTAATACCTGTAATTTGTTTTGCTTTCTCAGGTATAGGCTTTTTAGGATCTTCAAATTCATCATACACACCATAAACACAAGTAAAGCACCTTGCTGACGGAGAATATCCAGCCTTTACCATTGATAGTTCAATGATTACATCCTCAGAAGTTAAACCTGTTGTTTCTGTGTCTAGGAATACTACAGATATTTCGTCTCCGACAATTTGACATTGAACATCCTGTTCGTTAATTAAAGGATATGGAAATGAGTATCCTGAATCAATATGCTCATAAGGATTACGTTTTAATACTCTAAAATTATCGTTATTCTTTCTTATCGTTTCTATTAAGTGTGTTGGAAAGCTTTCAGTAATATCCGCCATATTTACTCCTAATGTTAAAATTATCTATATTTTATATACACATACACAAATTGGCAATTAAGTATGTGTATATAAAATGTTTTATCTGCTTGCAAACAAGTTACTTTATTTTTTTATAATTAATCCTTATAGCATTTAAAACCGCTAAAACCATTACCCCTACATCACCAAATACAGCAAGCCATAAGTTAATAAGTCCAAACATACCTAGTATTAAAAATAAAACCTTAATACCAATTGCTAGTACTATATTTTGAATAACTATAGCTTTTGTACACTTAGCAATTTTTATAAGCATAGCAACCTTACTAATAGAATCACTAGCTATTACTACATCAGATGTCTCAATTGCAATATCACTGCCTAAACCACCAAACGCAATACCTACATCAACTCTTGCTAATACTGGTGAATCATTAATTCCATCCCCAACACATGCAACTATATCATTCTTATTTTCGCTATAATACTTCTCAACCTTTTGTAGTTTATCTTGTGGTAATAGCTCAGAATAGAATTTACTAATATTTAATATTTTCGAAATCTTTGACGCTATCTTATAAGAATCTCCCGTTAACATTGTTATCCCAATATTGAAGTCATTCTTTAAGCAATCTAAAGTACTCTTACTGTCACTCTTAATTTCATCAATAATCAAGATATACCCAATTAAAATTCCATTTTCTGTTAGATAAACAATCGAACCATTTTGAGAATCTTCCTTTAATGACTTTATATCATCAATTTTAAATTCTTCGTACTTTAATATTTCCTTATTACCTATGCAATATACTTTATCTTCAATACGAGCTCTCACACCTATCCCAATGTTCTCTGAAACATTAGATACAGCAATCTTTCCGTACTGCTCCAACTCTAAATTAAAGTTATTTTCAGCCGAAGGCATATCACTATGCTCTAATATAGACTTAGCAATTGGATGCTCTGAATATTGCTCTAAACACTTTGCAATCTTTAGCACCTCTAGTTCGCTATAATCACATAAAGAGACAACCTGATGTACTTTAAAATTGCCTTTTGTTAAAGTACCAGTCTTATCAAAAAAGATATGGTTTATCTTTGAAGCCTTTTCAAGATACGCTCCACCCTTTACCAATATTCCATCCTTAGATGCTCGACCAATACCAGCAAAATATGAAAGAGGAACGGATATAACTAAAGCGCAAGGACAAGATATTACTAAGAACACAAACGCTCTGTTTAAGCTTTCAGTTACATCTAATAATCCAAACAATGGAGACACAGTGGCAATAACTAATGCTAAAGCTACCACAACTGGAGTATAGTATTTTGAAAATATCCTAATAAATGATTCAGCTTTAGTTTTTTTATTTTGAGCTTCAGCAACAATCTTCTTTAACTTTACTGACGTAGAATCTGAATACTTACAGCTTGTCTCAATAGTTAAAATGCCATTTGAGACAATACTTCCTGACAATACCTTATCATTTTCCTTAACAAACCTAAGCATTGACTCACCAGTTAATGCTTTAGTATCGATGCTCGCAGTTCCCTCAACAACCACACCATCAATTGTCACACGCTCTCCTTGTTTTACAAGGATACGTGTTCCTATCTTTAAGTAATTTGGTTTACATCTTTTCCACTTGTTATCAATAAACGCAGTAACGTATTCCTCTTCTAACTCAAGAAGCTTTTCAATTGAACGATATGACTTTTTAACAGCATTGTTCTCAAAAAACACCCCTATCTTATAAAATAACATCACAGCCGCTGCCTCAGGGTATTCCCCAATAATAAATGCGCCAACTGTAGATATACTCATAAGTAGATTTTCATTAAAAGCATTCCCCTTAAATAAAGCTTTCAATGCAGCAATTAAAACATCAAAACCTAAAATTAAATAAGCTAGTAAAAATATTAGTAACATAGCCTTAGATGGCAAATCAAAAGCATAGAATATGATCGTAGCCATCGCAAAGATAATTCCACCTACAGCAATTTTAATCAACTGACGTTTATCATTTTGAATTTCTAATCGTCTTATATTCTTTCTTGACGTTATTTCTACACCATTAGCCTTATAAAGAACAACATCTACATGTGGTTCAAGTTTCTTTACAATTGAAACAACTAAGTCTGTTAACTCCTGTTCTGTAATTTTACCTTCAACTAATGATATGAATAAAATTTGATTAATTTGGTCAATCTTTATAAGATTTACATACTCTTCTTTATATAAAATGTTCTCAATCTTTCTGGCACAATTTGCGCAGGACAAACCAACAAGCTTAAATTCATAATCTATATATACTACTTCAACATCGTCAACATCCTTTTGAACAAGTTTAACCTTGCATGATTTATCCACTACTTGCTCTGAAGTACACTTATCTTCATTAGACACTTCGCTATGATTACAATTGCAATAATCGCTATCATATGCATGAGTATTATTTGAATTACTTAAAGAGTATCCTTTTTCATCTGTAACATCTTCAGTTTTTTTAGTAATTTCATTTATTTTCATATTAACCTCTACTAATTTTACTTATAAACTCTGTTACTCACTGATATGTTCAACAGCAACATCAACGATAGTTACAATATGATTATCTCGAAGAGAATAGAATATATGCTTCCCTTTTCTGCGCGATTTCACTAACATAGAAAGCTTTAAGATCTTTAATTGATGAGATACAGCTGATTTTGTCATACCTAAGATTGATGCTAAATCACAAACGCATACCTCTTGATTTCTCAAAACGCTAATAATCTTTAATCTACTTTCATCACCAAATATCTTTAAAAAGTTAGCAAGTTGAATACAACTTTCATCTGTAATCAACTTCTTTTTCAATAAAGATATTTCATCAATTGAAAGACAGGTACAATTTGTTTCTTCAACAATCATTCTATTACTCCAAAATTGTTATACCTTATATCAAGTATAACACAGTTGAACAACCTTTCAACTGTGTTATATGACAATTTTTTTCTTATAACAACGAGTATAACCTTTTGAACAAACTAAGAAGACAAATTAGTACCACATACACTTACCGAATAGACAGACACTAATTATTCTAAAGATATGGTATATATTTATTACACCATAAATAGAATGAGTTCCAAGATATGATATTCACAGCCAATGACTGCTGATTTCGGTTTTGAACTTAAATTGTATTATTTTTGTTTTTCAAAACATTCAAATTCTAGTCATTTGGTTATCTTAGTTTTTAGTTTTAAAATTCTTAATATGCTCTGACATTTGTCTTATGATTTCTAGACGAGCATTTAATGTCCCCCACGCAACATGAGGAGTAACAATTAAATTATCGGGATACTTATTATCAATAAGAACATTATTAATAGGAGGTTCAGTTGTAAGTACATCTGTTGCAGCACCAGCTATTACATTATTACATAATGCATCATAAAGATCTTTTTCGTTAACAACACCACCCCGTGCAACATTTACGATATAAGCACTTTTCTTCATTTTTGATAATTCATTTGAGGTAATTAAATTATTCGTTTCAGAAGTAAGAGGACAATGAATTGAAATAATATCAGAACTACTTAGCACATCTTCAAAAGAAGTTCTTCCTGTTCTTATCTCGTCCACACCTTTTCTTTCAGATATAAGAACTTTTGCTCCTATAGCTTTTACAACCTCAGCAATCTTTTTCCCAATAGCGCCATAGCCTATAATTCCAACTGTTGCAGAAGACAACTCGACTGTTGGGAAATTATTACATAAACAAAAACTACTAGACCGTCCCCAATCACCATTACGAACATCTCTATCAGATTTTGAAATCTTATTTGTTAAAGC
>JAXJQF010000030.1:0-21314 GCA_036311285.1 Ruminobacter sp.
AATATTTTAATTTTACTTAAGCAAAAAGCTTAAAAAAATACTATTTTTAATAGTTTAAGTAAATAAAACTATACTAGCTCACAAAATAAACAAATATATTAATTCTTTTAAAATAATGTGCTTTCTAACAAAAAATAATTTTATTTAACATTGTACAATTTATTTACACTAAAAAATGATTAGAAAATAATCAGACGAAGAAAAATATAAATATATAGAAATACATGACAAATAACATATTCTATATTGTTGCTAAAAGAAATGATCTATTAGTACACAAGTCTTCTATAGACATATGTAATAAAAATTTAAACACTAATCAAACTCGTTAATTAAAGATTTATAAACGTTTTTATAAAGAAATGACATTTGTTTTGTCTTCTTTATAAGTTGCTTTACTCTCTAAAATTTCTTTAGTTATAAAAAAATATAACATCGAAAGTTAGAAGAAATAGCAAATAACAAGTAATAACTAAAGTAAAATTTACAACTAATAAAAGGTTTAACACTAAAGCAAACCATAAATAAAGTATTAAAATTGAGAAAATATAGATGACTTTAAAAAGATTTATAAAAAGAATAGTACTTAGTCTACCATTAGTATTGGTCGTTGTCCTGGGAGGATTGTACTATTATAATTTACTTACTATGCCTATTCTAATTAGAACAGATGAGTTTAATAAAGAAGAAGCTATATTATTAAGTAAATTTATAAACAGTAATTTAGATGATGTTGTTATTTATGACAAGCTACATGAATATAAACAAAAGAGATTTTCAAAAACATTGACCTCTCGAACACAACTAATGTACTTTTTAACTAGAGACCCACGGTTTTTTCAAACATATACAGGAGAATGCTATATAAAAGGAAAAACTAAAAAAACAAATATACCAATTGAGTTGAAATTTAAAATAACTGACAGATCTGGAATGTTAACTCTAGTGAATGTAGATATTAAAGGCATGCCTCTAGCAGATAATCAGATGTCTGTATTGTTTGAAAAGTTTGTTGAAATTGCAAAAGAAAATATTCCTTAAATAATGTTCCTTAATCTTTGATTAAAAATCCTCTAGTAATAACTAGAGGATTTTTTTTGGTGGATTTATTGATAAAAGTAGAAAAATTTAATTAAGATAAATTTAGTTACACTACTCTTTAAACTACTAATTATTGAGCAAAAATATTTGAAATAGCATGTACTAATGCGTTTTCAATTTCATTTGCGCATTCTTCGTATTTAAGATTTACTTTATTAGCAACGGATACTATACGTGTTGTATGCTGCATCTTATCAGTTACATTATCAGTTATAGATTCTGTACGAGTATTGTTACCACTTGTTACTTTACTTTCTGTTTGTGAAATTACACCGTTTGGAACTTTTTCAGAAATAAGAAGATCTGTAACAGCTGTATAGTAAACGTCATCAACCATAATATTAGCGATATAAGAAGCTGCCCCTACTGCAACACCAACTAGTAAAGCTTCTCCTGCATAGTCATGTCCATAATCATGGCTATATCCCCAATAATCTGTATAGCTATCTTGTTTCCCCATGTAGAATCCTAAGCCTGCCGCTGTACCAATTAAAAATGACTCAGCTCCCTTAGCTAAATATGATTCACTATCATTGGTTGAACTTTTTCTTATTGATACTATATTTGCTTGAAGCCAATACTGAGCTTCTTCTGGGTTATTAGTAACAACCATACCATATTGAGCAAGACTTTCTCTAATCTTATTAGAAATATTAGGCATTGGTTTATCTGAAGTATTTCTAATTTGGACAAATACGGTATTATTAGAGCTTGGTTGTAACCAAATAGTATCACTTAACTGAGTGTCTAAAGACAAATCCCCCTTAGTAATAGATGTTGTAATTGCACTACAACCTGTTATTACAGGAGTACTAAGAGCTAACATGGATGATAATAATAAAGCTTTATATACTGTTCTCATTCGTTTATCCTCTTTGATTATTCTAATACGTATATAATATCACAAATGTTATCATGATGTGTATAAAGTTTATATTAGTGATTTTATATCATTAGAATGTATGAACTTTGTTACATATTAGACAACTCAAAATATAAAAAGTGTAAATTTCTTTTGTGATTTTGATTAAACAAACAAAAAAAACACAACGTGAATTTACCACATTGTGTCTTTTTATTATCTGATTTTAAAAATGAAGATTTTTAAGCTGTACGATTATATACATTTTCTTCGTTACTAATATCTTCAATAACCGGTTGTGTTTCGTTTATTACGTTTTCTTCAGTTATTACAACACGAGCTTTCTTCATGTTTCTAACGATAGATGGAACGTCGAACATAATATTTAATAACATTTGTTCAATTATAGAACGTAAACCTCTTGCACCAGTTTTCTTCTCTATAGCCTTTTTAGCAATAGCTTTAATAGCCTCTGGCGTGAACACTAAATCAGTAGAGTCTAATTCAAGCATTGCTTGGAACTGACGGATAACGGCGTTCTTAGGCTTAGTTAAGATATTTACTAATGATTCTTCATCTAATTCATCTAAAGCGGCAATTACTGGTAAACGACCAATAAATTCAGGTATTAAACCGTATTGAGTCAAATCAGTAGGTTCAATTGAATGAATCTTTTCACTTAAAGTTAATTCGTCTTCTTTACCATAAACTTGCGCATTAAAACCGATGCCTGAGTTCTTGTGTATACGTTTATCAATAATCTTTTCGATACCAGCAAACGCACCACCACAGATAAATAAGATCTTAGAAGTATCTACTCTTATACAATCTGTTTGAGGATGCTTACGTCCACCTGTAGGAGGAACTGATGCTACTGTACCTTCAATTAATTTTAACAACGCATGTTGAACACCTTCACCACTTACGTCTCTTGTAATTGATACGTTTTCACCTTTTCTTGAGATCTTATCAATTTCGTCAATAAAGATAATACCTCTTTCAGCCTTTTCAGTATCATAATTGCAGTTTTCTAATAACTTGCAAATAATACTTTCTACGTCTTCACCAACATAACCTGCTTCAGTTAATGTTGTTGCGTCTGCAATAGCAAAAGGTACGTCTAAGAATCTTGCCAAGGTCTGAGCAAGCAATGTTTTACCACTACCTGTAGGACCGATTACTAAAATATTAGACTTGTTTAATTCTACATCGTTGAATTTATCTAAAAAACACTTACGTTTGTAGTGGTTGTAAACAGCAACAGATAAAATCTTTTTTGCACTCTCTTGACCAATTACATAATTATCTAAGTGTTCTTTTATTTCAGAAGGAGTTGGAAGATTTCTTAACGCTTTTAGAGCATCGTTTTCTTTAAGCTTATTCTTTTCGTTTTCATCTTGAGTAATAATTTCAAGACAAACCTCAATACATTCGTTACAAATGTAAACGTCTTGAGGTCCTTTTATTAAACGTTTTACTGCGTGTTGACTTTTACCGCAGAAAGAACAATTTAATTCCTTAGCCATTATTATCTTCCTTAAATACTTTGTGGACGTTTAGTTAAAATTTCATCAATTAAACCAAATTCTTTAGCTTCTTCAGCACTTAAGAAGTTATCTCTATCTGTAGCAGCGATAATTTCTGCCATTGACTTACCAGTATGTAACGCTAACTTCTTATTTAATTCTTCTTTAATTCTTAATGTTTCACGAGCGTGAATTTCAATATCTGAAGCCTGACCGCTAAATCCACCTAATGGTTGATGAATCATGATGCGAGAACTAGGTAAACTAAATCTCTTTCCTGGAGTTCCTGCTGCTAATAAAAATGACCCCATTGAACATGCTTGACCAGAACAAATTGTGCAAACATCAGGTCTAATATATTGCATTGTATCATAAATACTCATACCAGCTGTAACCACACCACCTGGTGAGTTGATATATAAATAAATATCCTTATCAGGATCTTCTGATTCTAGGAACAATAGCTGAGCAACAATTAAATTAGCCATATGGTCTTCTACTTGCCCTGTTAAGAAGACTATTCTTTCTTTTAATAAGCGTGAATATATATCAAAAGATCTTTCACCTTTTGCTGTCTGCTCAATTACCATTGGTATCAATGCTGACATTGTATGATCTACGTTTTTATTATTATTTGTCAATTTCTTTCTCCAGTTACAAAGCTGACTTTGTTTGGTTCTAATTATATACTAATTTGTTGTTTTTAGATATATGATTATTAAATATTAAATGAGTTTTAAAACTTATTTTGCAAGCAATTCTTAAAAATAGATTTTAAAAAGATTTTAATAGTTATTATTTGTAAAATAACAGCAAAATCTTCTTAAAATAGAATCATTGATATATATTGCTTAAATTATTTTATAAACTGTTTCTTATTTATTCTTTTATACAAAAATATCGTTATTTTTTTATTCTACAACTCTATAAACCTTCTTAAATTCATCAATAAATTTAATAAGTGAACTTTTAAAGTGTCATCATAAGTAGATGCTAAAATATTAGTTACATCTTCTTCAAAGTTAGTGGGAAGATGACTACAATTCTCCAATGCATACTTTACTAATCTCTTCTCACCTGGATGAAGCATTCTATTCTTTGCAAATATCACATCAAAATAACTTGCCATAAAAGCTGTTAAACGATGATTAACAGAGTTGTAATCTTCTCTAATCATTGCTTTATCAATCTGTTCTAAATATGAAGCAAATGGTTTTCCATTCATTAGCTGCATATTTCTATAAATAATACTCTTTGCTAATTCATCAGGATATGGTGTATTTAATCGTTGTTTTAGATTCTTTAACCAATTGTTCTTATCATAGAACAATTTACAATTTTTTATTGTATAAAGGATACAAGTTGTATAACCGTTAGACGCATTAAATTGTTCCCACTTGCTTTCTACTTCATTTTCTATCCATGCAACATCCCAATATGCAATGTCTAATTGAACACCTAATTCATCTACAACATATTCATCTGTAGGACCAAAATAATCTTGATTTAAATCCATTTTACTTGAAAATGATTTAGCTATATTTTCTCTAGCTTGCAATGGAATCGGTTCACTTGAAAATATTTCAATATCAATATCTGACAAATTGTCATTTATGTGAGCAATACTAGAACCACCGATTGCAATAGCTTGTACTTGCGGTAAAGTCTTATAAGAATTTAAAACAGTTTCTAATGTTATAGACATACATCCACATCCTTTTTATTACTTTATTTAGTTTTATCCTAATGCTAATTTATACTATTCAAGCATATCAATCTATATTTGAATAATGAGAATGCGAAGTATATCTTTATTGCTCAAATTATAATCTCTTCTTATTGTAGTTTTATAAAACAATCATTCAGCTAAACAATTTGACTAAATCAATTTTAAAAAGGAAGTGCATTAACACATAAATTGTTTATATCTATAAGCATTAAATAACATTGAGAATCTTTATCAATTTGAAAAAGTATGACATCAAAAAACTACCTATACATATATGATACATATATAAATATTATTCCTAGCTTATCCGACAATCATCGATTATAAAATATATAAAAAAAATTCCTAACTCGTTACAAAGTAGGAATTCTCCTTTAAATACACGTAAATTTAATTTGTCCAACTATCATGGAAGACTCTATTTATCAATACAACTAGTGTTCTTTATCTCACTTAATATTTCAGCAAAAGTAACCTTTGCATAGGCAAAAAGAATATTATTATTTACAACATACCATGCCGGGTGAACAAATTTTAGATAGTAAATTCCATCTTCTATAAAATATTCAGTTCCACAAGACAAAGTTTCAGTTTGAACAGTCTTTTGTTTTACCGTTTGAAATAACAACTGAGCTAATTCAAAAGTACCACAACATATTACGAGTTTAGGTTGAATTATTTTTTCAATTTCATAAAGAGTCAAATCACCGTAATCTTTAATAGCTTTTTGCAACTCTTCATAAATACTTTTAGAATCACCAAATGTCTTTTTGATATTTACAACAGCAACATTATGTAGAATTTTTGTAATCTCTTCTTCTGTTTTTGCATAAATATCTGAAAAATTGACATTTAGATCTTTTAAAATCTCACACCAGTAACAAACATTAAGCCAAGTTTTTTTCCATGTTTTATTTTCATTATCATTTTGTAATGACGCTAACCATTCAGCTAAACTCCATTTATCTTTACTATTTGAACCGTTAACTTCCTTTAAAAGAAAAGCAACTTTTAAATCTTGATTTGAATAAATTTCTTCATTTATGATTCCATCATATGCAAAATCATTCCTCTCCTTTAAATTAATATCATTATCAAAAAGCTCTTTAATCTGTTTATTTATACTCTTATTTGTACTAATATCATTTAAATTACACATATTTTTCTCCATAAATAACAAATTTAATTTGTTGAACAATTTACGTCCTCAGCTATTAATTCGAATAAACACATTAAATACCTTCTTATTATTATGATTTTTTTTCAAACATGTTTTGACTCACCTTTTATTTTGTACAAATATTTTTAACTTGTTTTATTTATAGAGATTATTAATGATAATTTGATAAGTTAACAAACAATAATGATATAATGTATCAATATAAATTTTTAACTAAACAATGAGCGACAAGTATGCTTGAGACATTATCAATAGAAAACTTTGCTGTAGCTAAGAAATTATCAATAAACTTTTCAAAAGGTTTAACAGCTATTACTGGAGAAACTGGTGCCGGGAAATCTATAGCAATCGACGCCCTATCATTAATATTAGGCGGAAAAACAAACGCCAAGTTTGTGCGTGATGGAGCGAAGAGTTGTTTAATCTGTGCGACTTTTAACATTTCAGATTCACCAAAAGCTAAAAGCTATCTTTGTGAAAAAGAGTTATTAGATAATGAAGATGATAATTCTTGTATTATTCGTAGAACAATTACAGCTGATGGTAAATCCAAAGCCTTTATAAATGATATCAATGTAAACCTTACAACTTTAAAAGAACTATCACCTACACTTTTAAGTATTCATGGTCAAAATGAAAGTCAGTTAATCTTAGTTCCAGAAAACCAATTAGATTATATTGATGCATACGGTGAGTTAACGCCATATAGTGATGAGATATCACAGCTTTTTAATCTTTATAAAGACAAACGCTCAAAGCTTATTAATCTATCAAACATTCATAAAAACAATAAAGCGACTCATGAATTAGAAAAATACCATATAGAAGAATTAGAAGAGCTTTCTCCAAGCGAAGGTGATTACAGTAATGTTGAAGCTGAGCATGATAAACTTAATCATGCAAAGACTTTACTTGAAAAATCTTCTTTTCTTGTAAATCTATTAAATGACGATTCAGAAGGATTGAAATTTGGCATCAACGAAGCTATTAAAAAAATGAGCGATATTACTAGGATTGATAAAGAATTAAATCCTTTATTATCAAATCTTAATACCGCTCTAATTAATATAGAAGATACCATTTCTGAATTAAATTCCTATATCTCTAATATTGAAATCAATCCAGAAAGAATAGAAGAATTATCAAACCGAATGTCTTTATATAAAGATTTAAGTAACAAGCATAACACTAATGAGAATGATTTACATAATGTGTTAAATACATTAAAGGAATCATATGCTTCTTTTGAAGATGATGATAAAGAAATATTAGAACTAAAGAATGAAGTTGAAGAAATAAAAGTAAAATTCAACCAAAAAGCTGAAGAACTTACTCAAAAACGACTAGAAGTAATTCCTGCATTTGCCAGCAAAATACAAGAAATGCTAAAGACATTATCAATGCCTAATGTTGTTTTTACTATTGAACATAAATCTCTAGACCATGCAACTAACCAAGGAAAGGACGAAGTAATCTTTAAGTTTTCTGCTAATCTTGGTCTAGCTCCAGACGAAATCAAACACACTGCTTCAGGTGGTGAAATTAGTCGTATAGCTTTAGCTATTTTGGTTTTAACAGCAAACAAAATTTCATCACCAAGTATGATTTTTGATGAAATTGACACTGGTATAAGTGGACAAACTGCTGCAACAATAGGAAAAATGCTTCGACTACTTGGTAATACATCTCAAGTAATAACTGTAACTCATTTACCACAAGTAGCAGCTAGTTCTCATAATCATTTTGAGGTATCAAAAACAAATATTGAACAAGAAACTATTAGTTCCATTACTTTACTAGATGACAAAGGTAGAGAGCAAGAGATTGCTCGCTTGTTAGCCGGTGACACTATTAGTGATACCGCTATACAAAACGCAAAGGAATTAATAGCAAACCAAACAAAATAAAATAAAGAAAAAGATAATAATAATTATTTTACAATACAAGAGGTTAAAAATGACTTTTAGCAAATTGCTTAAATTAAATGAAAAAGCAAAGCTAATAATATTTACATTTGTTTTTATAATTTGTCTAACGCCAAGTATACCTAATTTGGGTGTCGAAGCATTCCCTTCTTGGCTTGCTTTATTACTTGGTATAGTAATGGCTAGTTTAAACATAATACCAACATCTATAAATACAGGTAAATACACAAAAACGCTATTATCATATTCTATTGTAGGATTAGGTTTTGGTATTACCATTGAACAAGCTATAAACGTTTGTTCAAATGGTTTAGGGCTAATCATTGGTTCAATAACATTTACATTAGTAGCTGGTTTTATAATATCAAAGTTCTTTTCAATTAATAATAAAACTTCTATTTTAATTAGTTCTGGTACCGCAATATGTGGAGGAAGTGCGATTGCAGCAGTTGCTCCTGCTATTAAAGCAAAAGATGAGGAAATCTCTATTGCTTTAGCAACCATATTTACTCTAAACGCCCTAGCACTAATTATTTTTCCAATTATTGGAAAGTTTCTTACAATGACAGACTTTCAATTTGGTGTATGGAGTGCTATAGCAATTCATGATACGTCGTCAGTAGTAGGAGCCGCCGCTACCTATAGTGAAAGTGCATTACAAACTGCAACGACTATTAAACTTGCTAGAGCTTTATTTATTGTACCGATCGCCTTATTTTTCTCATTCTTATTTAGCGGAAACTCAAAGAAAATAAGAGTACCTTTATTTATAGTTCTTTATATTATTGCTCTACTAATCTCTAGCTACATTAAATTTGATTTTGTTATATTTAATAGCGAGCAAGTTTATGAAGCAATTTATAGCATATCTAAGAGAACCTTAGTTGGAGCTTTGTTTTTAATTGGTTGTTCAATTACTTTAAGCAAATTAAAAAAATCTGGACTAAAACCAATGCTTTTTGGTTCATTACTTTGGTTTTTAATTGGAAGTTTATCATTACTATATATTTACAACTATATGTAACCTCCAATAGAATCAAATCTATAAGGAAAATTTAAAAGTATAATTTAAAAAGGCAATATCAATGGAATTTCCATTTTATATTGCCTTTTTGGTTTATATTATTGCTTTTATGAATCTAAACATCTCAAACAGAATTTAGTTTTATAAAATGTTATTGTAGTTTTATCCATTCATCTTCTTTAAAACCAACTAAAACAAGATTATCACTTACAATTATTGGACGTTTAACAAGTTTTCCATTAGTTGCTAACAAATGAAGCATCTCATCTTCTGACATATTATGAAGTTTTTCTTTTAAAGATAGTTCCTTATATAAAACACCACTTGTATTGAAGAATCTTTTAATTGGAAGCCCACTTTTTATAAACCATTTCTTTAATTCTTCGTACGTAGGATTATTATCAACGATATGTCTTTCAGTAAAAGATATGTTATTACTCTCTAACCATCTTTTTGCTTTTTGACAAGTTGAGCATTTTGGATAACACAAAAAGTTAATCATACAAACTCCATAACTCTAATCTTCTAATATTTGTAATTTCTAATTATTGACTCTAAAGTATTCTAAACGACTAAGAGATAACACATAACATTTTACAAAATCAACAATTAAAAAACCATGATTGCAGTATAACAATCATGGCTTTTAAAATTTACTCTTATCTTTTTAACAGTTAATCTAAAACTAAATTCCTAATCTTGCTTTAATCTTTGAATTTGTAATCATAATACTCTTTAAAAGGTCTTTAGTTAACTTATTGAAATAAGCTTCTGTCTTCTTTTGATTTTCAAGTTTTTGAAGGTATATATAATACTCTGAACCAACACCTTTCTTTGAGAATAAATTATCAAATAAAGACTTTGTCTTTAAATAGCTTTCTTCAAGTTCAGGGAATTTAGTAAGAGATGTATTCATCAAATCTTCATACTGAGCTAAAGACTTTTTAACTTGATCAACTTGAGAATAAGCTAACTGGCTATTATCTGCATCGATATAGTTAGAAAGCATTACTTCGAAAATTGAGCGAACGTTAGAGATCTTTATAAACAACTCGTCATCAGCTGGACTTAATTGTCTCTTACTTAGAATCATTTCACTATCTTTAATATCCTGAAATGCTCTTGCTATTTCTTTTTTTGCTGTTTCTAATTTAGCTTCTACAGCAATGATTTCATTTTTCTCATTTGCATATGCTTCACAGTTGTTTAATAATTCACGAACTTCATCTGCTAACTTTTTATTTTCAGCAGCATACGGTAAATGTGAAGATTCTTCTAAATTAACAGCAGCATAACTTAATTGTTCACGACTCCCCCATAATTCATCTCTATTAATTAGGAAGTCATCTCTATTTTTTGTATTAGACATTAGAATCATTGCTGCTTTATATCTATGAATATTCATTTCAATATCTTTAAGATATAAAGACGCCTGTAATAATGGAATATCTGATAATTGTGGTTCTTCTAACGTAGCATGTGCATTTGCAACAACAGCTAAAGCACAAATTCCTATAATAAATTTTGTAAATTTCATAGCACTTCTTGATTTTATGTTAGTGTAATTATTTTTATTTGTAATTTTATTTGTAATCATCAGTTTAGATAACCAAACCGCTATCCTAATTTGTCATTTTGCAATGACTATAACATTATATACTATGATTATGACTTTACCAAAACGATTATAGAAAACATTAAGTATATAAAACGATATTATTCTTATTATAGATATTGATCACATTTTGAATAGTTTAAAAAGAACTTATATCTCTTCATTTTATAAAAAACAATATAAGGATATATCTTTAGCTATTTTTTGAGCAAAAATTCTACAAAAACAAAATTAGACAACACAAAATAAAAAAGCACCCTAAGTTCTCTTAGGATGCCTTAATGACTTATTAAAATACTATATTAACAAGATTCACTCTTAACTGATACATTGATTGATGAAGTCTTGTTTGTGCTATCTACCTTCACTTCATATAGTAAACCACATGATTTTGAAAAATCACCACTAGCCTCTAAACCAACTGAACTCTTTGGAGAAATGAATAATTTACTACTTGTTGAGTCTGACTTTAAAGTATAATAACACCATTCAGTATTTGTTTCACATGCAACACCAGCACTTTTACTTACAAATGAATCTTCGTCTTGCATTGCTTTGATAATACCATCTTTTGCAGCTTGAGGATAACCATATACAGTGCAAACAATATCACTAGATTCAGTGGCTTCTTCACAAGTTTTACCTGTTCCACCATAATCTTCAATCTTGTCCGAACCTTGAATAATACTCTTCGCATATGCCATGTTTGCAGCACTCTTTACAGCACCTTGTAAGCCATGAATTGCAGAAGTTTTAGCATCTTTTTGTAAATCCATAAATTTAGGTGCTGCTGTAGCCGCTAAAATACCTAAAATTACAATTACCACAACTAATTCTATTAATGTAAAACCTTTATTATTTCTCATAAGTAGCTCCAATTCCTTTTGCCATGCCATTTAACAACTAAATAAACTTTCAGTAAAAATCCCTTTCTTGAAATATTATCGTATTAAACAGTTTTTTATATTTATACGTAGCATTAATGATTGAAAAGTTCTTATCAACCAAACATCCTATATCTACTTAATATTATCTTATTAAAAGAACTAGTTTTTATTATTTTTTTCTTAAAAAAAGACATTTAGCACAAAAAATAACTAAAAAAATTAAAATAAAATGCTTTATAACACATTTTTATTTTTCATTTTTTTACAATTTATGAAAATGTTATCATAAAAAAAAAACAACTTATCAAAATCCGTAGTTATAAGCTTTTGAATAAAGCTATAAAACTCATAAAAAAACTACAAATTGCTATGAATAATCTTAACTACCCAAAAGTTGAAATACATCACTAAAATATTCAAAAAGAATTTTTAGAAATTTAATCTCAATAAAAACAATAAGCAGTAGTAATTGTATATCAAACTACTACTGCCTATTTATAGGTTCTTAAATTTTAAAAAAAATTATTTAACTGGATTATATACTTCAAAGTGAGCTTGTGGGTGAGCACATGCTGGACATAATTCAGGAGCTGAATCACCTTCATGTAAGTAACCACAGTTTCTGCAACGCCATACTACACGGTCACCACGCTTGAAGCATTCTCCGTTTTCTAACATTGTATATAAAGCTAAATAACGTTCTTCATGTCCTTTTTCAGCCTTTGCAACTGCTCTAAATACTGCAGCAATTTCAGGGAAACCTTCTTTATCAGCAATGTCTGCAAACATAGGATAGTCCTTAGACCATTCTTCGTTTTCACCTTCCGCAGAAGCTTTTAAATTTTCAAGTGTTGTACCAATCTTACCTGCTGGGAATGTCGCTGTAATTTCACAACAACCGCCTTCTAAAAATTTAAAAAATCTCTTAGCGTGTTCTTTTTCTTGATTTGCAGTTTCTTCAAATATTGACGAAATTAATACATAACCTTCAGACTTAGCTTTAGATGCAAAATATGTATAACGGTTACGAGCTTGAGATTCACCTGCAAAAGCTTGCATTAAATTCTTTTCAGTTTGTGTTCCTTTTAGTGTTGCCATTTTTTTTCCTTAAAATTTTAAATTATGTAACTTAAAAATTAGTAACTCAATTTTTATTGGTTAGCTTTTATCCTCTTGCACGAGTATATTAGCAACAACATGCGATTAAATCATTCATTAATATATATATTTTTCGAAAACAAGATTAATGTAAAAATTTTGATATAAATTTATATAAAAGAAATCTAAATATTTATAGAAAAATAAAAGAAAAAACAAAATAATAATAAAAAATCATCTATTTCAATCATCATTGTTTAATTTATAAACAAAAAAGTTAAAAATGTTATTTTTATGTAGTATTCAAATACAAAAAACTATAGAATGTAAACATTTTCAGTACTTTGTACAAATCTTTTATTAAAAACACAAAATATTATGGTTATTAGCCTTTAAAATACTCTTGTTATAATCATATTTAGAAAGGAAAAATAATTTATGAATTTACATTACAAATCTCTTTTATCTGCTTCAATTTTAATGGCTCTAACAGCTTGTGGCGGATCTTCTAGTAGTGATGGAGACTCCCCAACTCCAACACCTTCAGAAGAAATCTCTGTAACTATT
This sequence comes from Ruminobacter sp., assembly GCA_036311285.1. Taxonomy (GTDB): domain Bacteria; phylum Pseudomonadota; class Gammaproteobacteria; order Enterobacterales; family Succinivibrionaceae; genus JAXJQF01. The sequence goes on from JAXJQF010000030.1 coordinate 13,515, forward strand.
AATAACGTGAACACTTCTGATTATGACAACAACAGACAAGCTTGTAATCAAACTTCAGCAAAAACAAAAAAAGATTTTTGTAATTTAAGAATCTATCAAGTAATGGTTGAATCATTTCAAGATGGCGACAGCAACATAGGTTATGGTACTGGTTATGGTACAAGCCATCACAAAGGTGATCTAAAAGGTATAATCAAATCTTTAGATTACATCAAAGATTTAGGTATGAATGCTATTTGGTTAACACCAATCTTTGATAGTTCTAAAAAAGTTTCAAATAACGATAATAAGTTAGATGCGACAGGTTATTTCGCAAACTCATATAAAGAAATTGATCCAAACTTTGGTACAAAAGATGACTTAAAAACATTAGTTGAAGAAGCTCATGCTAGAGGCATCTATGTGTTTTTAGACGGTGTATTTGGTCACTCAAAAAGCAATGTTGACACAACTTCTCCTAATAATGAACGATTAGTTACTACTAACAAGTGTATCGGAAGTGATGGCAACGAATATGATAATGATATTAGTGCAAGAACTTGTTCTGACTTTAAAGATAAAGATAACCAATCTCAAAATAATGAATTCTTTAAAGATGTTGCAACTCACTACATTAAAGAATACAAGATTGATGGTTGGAGATTAGACCAAGCATACCAACTTCCAGTAGATTCATGGAAAGAAATCAGAGAAGCTGTAGAAAAAGCTGCATCTCAAACAACTTATACTATGAACAACAAAGAAGTAAATCCTCTTGGTTATATGGTTGGTGAAATATGGTCCGGCAACCAACAAATAAACAATTGGGGATATGGTGCAAAAGCTGGAGATGGTTTACTATCTGTATTTGCTTTTAATTTAAGATATGCTATCGTACAAACATTAGCAGTTGAAGAAGACTGGAAAAAATCAAATCACAAAGGCACTCATTTACTTAAAGGATTCCGAGAAAACGCAAACGAACTTACAGCTAATACTTATAGCAATTTATTTATCACTAACCATGACGTTGTACGTTTTGGTGACTTAATTCAACGTGCAAAGAAAAATGGTCAATTAAAAGAATTGTTATACTCTAACCGTGCAAAGGCTGCATTAAGTTTATTAGCAACATATAGTGGTCCTATTACAAACTACTATGGTGAAGAAATAGGTCAAGAAGTTCCTAACTTCGATGTAAGTGAAAAAAATGGTTGTAGCAATAAAGGATTATGTGATGACCATGTATCAAGAGATTCAGGTAAAATTACAGGTTTTAATGAAACTGAACAAGCTTTACATGACTACATGGCAAATCTAATGAATGTTAGAAGCAAGTTACCTTCTTTATATAACGGTACTTTAAATGTATTAAAAGTAGATGACAACTTATTCTCAATGTTAAAGAAAGATATCACAACGACAAAGAACTTAGATGCTATCTACTTATTAAACGTTAATGAAAAAGTAACAATCAAAGCTGACATTAGTTCTAACTTAGACGATAAGGATTACAGCGAGTTAGTCGACGTTGCGACATGTGAAACTTTTAAAGCAGAAAGTGAAAATGTAACGGTTAAATTAGAACCTTTACAAAACAGAATTTTAGTTTCTGAAGCTACTGCTAACGAAATTGGCGTATGTAACAACTAATTTCAACAATTTACAAATTGTTATAAATTTTAAAATTTAAATCTATATAACAAGATACTTATAACGTAACCTTACTTAATCTCTTCTACTAAAGAGTTTTAAGTAAGGTTTTTTGTTACGAAACAAAAAAATTTACTTAAATAAATTAAGTGCAAAAAAGCCCTTTCTCATTATTCTTGGTGAAAATTTATACACTTGGCAATGTAAAATGATCGCTATATTTAATCGTTTAAGTTTAATTTATTAAGAATATCCGAAAGTTTTCTTAATATGTAAAACTTAAAACGAACGATAATCTAAAATAATAATTTTGATCAACTTCTCGTTTTTTACTTAAAATTCACGTGTTTTTCTTTGTATAATTTGACAATATAAAAACTTAATTTTATTATCTTAAATATAAAATAATATTAAAAACTGATAGAAAAATTAAGTTAAAACTTAATTTGAATATAAATTTAAAGACTTTTAAATTTAAAAAATATAAACTTATTAAGGTGAATCGGATAGCAATTGGGATAAAACTAGTTATTCTTCATGAAATAATTAGCAACTATTTTATTCAATACTTAATATTTAAGAACACTTAAACAACTTCTAGTTTAAGTGTTTAAAATATAAAACTAACAAAAGTTATTTTACAGATAAATAAAAATAAATACCAATGAAGCAATACAAGTTGTTAAATCAGCTATAAGCATTGTTGGTATGCGACTTTGCTCTTTTCTTTATATGTAAATAAAGTATGAAAATACTGTGTAATACCTACGTAGCTAAAAATTGTGTAACCAACAAAACTGGACTGGACAGTATAAAGCTCCAAGTGTACTGTTCAGCAGTTTAAAATACATGTAAAGAAAAGAAACAAGTCTTAATATTTATGTTTATATGTAAGTATGTAAGAGAATTTTTGTTATCGTTGTTAGCTAAACCAACCTACTATTTAGGTGTAGAACATAAATCTAGTTAAACGTTAACATTTACTGAATCATTTGCTATACCGTAGCATGTAGCAATGGTGTTCACTCTAATACGCTTTAGTGTGACCTTTTATTGTGGCTGTTTAGAAATCTAAGCAGCCATTTTTTAAAATCATTAAATAATAATTTTTTATTATTCTATTACTACTTAAGCAAACAATGGCTTCTTGATAAATTTACTTGCTTCTACGAATGTAATACATTGAAAGTTTTTGGTGACTTTACTTTAATTAATTAGATTTAGAACAGTAATTTTTTATCATTTCAGTTTCTTCATTTTCTAATCTTTCAATTTCGTCCTTAGAATCGATTCTTAAAAAATACCCTTTTTCTTTAATAGCTGTCATTACATCTATTGCTTGTACTTTTTGAATCTTTCTATCTTCTGTTAACTTAAATGTTAATGCTAATTCTAGTTTACCTGTAAGATTTTTTAATTCTTTAGGCAATTCATCAATCGTGTTTTTAGTTTCAACATAAAGATAAATGCCTTCTTTTTTAGATGACTTGTAAACATAACATAACATAATCTTTTAATTCCTACTAATTAAATTTAAATGATAAGACTTAATGTAAGCTTTTAAGTTTTTGCGATTATATCATAACAAACTTATTCATAAGCCTGAACTATTTAAGATTTATGTTATTCATTATATGTTCTTTATTATATTCATCATCACTTAACATCTTTAATAAAAATGCATAAATAACACTCTAATGTTTTAAAAATATATTATAATAGAAACCAAGTACGGCTCAGGGCAGATGCTTGAGCTATTTTTTAATTTTAAGTGGATATTATCGAACACTATGAAGAAAATTTTAAAATCCAACGACTTTGTCGATGCTTACTCAAGGTTCCTTCCTTTTGTAAAGCCATATATATTTTTAGCAATACTTGGTATTTTATTAACTGTTCCTGTTGGTGCTTTAGACGCGGCTATTGCTTGGTTCTTAAAGCCATTTATGGATAATGTAATGGTTAACAAAAATGATGAATTTGCAGACCTTGTTCCATTCATTATTGTTGGCTTTACTGTACTACAAGGTTCATTAATTTACCTTTCTGCAATTGTAAATGGATATGTAGGTAACAAAGTAACATTGGATATTAGAAGAGTGCTATACCATAAGCTAATCAATATGGATAGTGCATACTATGACAAAAACAACTCGGGTTTTATTATTTTTAGATACTTTAATGATGCGGACATGGCTGCAGGTGGTTTGATAAACAACCTAAAACTATTTTTAACAAAGTTCTTCTCATCATTAGCTTTAGTTATCACCTTATTTGTAAGTTCATGGCAGTTAGCGTTAGTTGGTATCTGTGTTCTATTTGTTCTTGTAGTACCTTTAAGAATAGTACGTAAAAAAATCAAAGATATCTTAACAAAGACATTTACTGAATCAGCGTTCATTTTAACTCTGTACAATGAAACTTTTGGAGGAGCTAAGGTAATTAAGAGTTATGCATTAAAGAACAAAATGTATGAGAAGTTTGAAGACAGTGCAGGCTTTTTATTTACACTTTGTATGCGTTTAATCAAAGAAACAAACTGGTTATCACCTTCAATGCATATAGTAAGTTCAATTGGGGTTGCTATAGTTATTTGGTACGGTGGTAGCTTAATTACTTTAGGTGAAGAAAACGGAGGTATCACACCTGGTACATTCGTTCAGTTCTTAACAGCACTAATTATGCTTTACACTCCTTTAAAATCAATTGGTAACAACTATATCGAAGTTCAAAAATCTATTGTCGCCTTAGACCGTATATATGAAATTTTCAATACCAAGTCTGAAGAAGAAATTGAACAAGAAGAAGGTAAAATTAAACCTAAGCTTGAGTTAACTGAACTTGACGATTCAGGAATTATATTCAAAGACTTATACTTTGGTTATGATGCAAAAAAATTTGTATTAAAGAACATTAACTTAACTATCAAAAAATCAACTACTGTTGCATTCGTTGGTAACAGTGGTGGTGGTAAATCTACTATCTGTTCTTTACTACCCCGCTTATACACTCATACCAAGGGCGATATCATAATCAATGGTCATAGCATCAAAGACTATAAACTTCAATCTTTACGTGAAAACATTGCTTATGTATTCCAAGACAACTTCTTATTTGATGGTACCTTAAAAGATAACATTATAATGGGTAAGTTCGATGCTACTGACGAAGAAATCAATAATGCAATCAAAAACGCTTGTTTAGACGAATTTGTTAAGTCATTACCAAATGGTATAAACACTCAAATTGGAGAAAGAGGCACCCTACTTTCAGGTGGTCAAAAGCAACGTGTTGCAATTGCGAGAGCGTTTATTAAGAATGCACCAATCGTAATCCTAGATGAAGCAACTTCAGCTTTAGATAACCGTTCTGAAAAGGTTGTACAAAAAGCATTAGACAATCTAATGAAGGATAGAACTGTATTAGTTATTGCTCATAGATTGTCTACAATACAAAATGCCGATGAAATCTTCGTTATTAACGATGGCGAAATTGTTGAAAATGGTAACCACGAACAACTTATTGCTAAGCAAGGAGCTTATAGTGCGTTATACAACAGTGTTCTTGCTGTAGCTAAGGAACAAACTCCTGAATCTGATAACATTGATCCAGATAAGTTAATTGATCAAGAAACTGAAGAAGAAGCAAGCGAAAAGAAAATCAACAAGAAAGCTATGGAAGAGTTAAAGAAATCATTCCGTTCAAGTATAAAACACTAATTTAGAAAGAATTTGTAAGTTTTTCAAACTGAAATTCAATCTAAATTATAAAAACAACATTTATGAATAAGAACCTTCTCTATCAAGTGAAGGTTCTTTTTTATTCTTAGATATTATACAAAAGGAAAATCATGAGTAAATAATATAATAATGCCAATAATTTGATATAATACAACTCATTAAAATTAAATAACACATATGAGAATATTTACATGACTCTTAAATATCTAGAATTATTAGCTCCAGCCAAAAACCTTGAATGTGGTAAAGCAGCCATTGATTGCGGAGCAGATGCTGTATATATAGGAGGTCCTGCATATGGTGCGAGAATCAATGCTCCTAATACTCTAGAAGAAATAGAAGAATTATGTAAATATGCTCATCTTTTTAAAGCAAAGGTTCACGTAGCTTTAAATACAATCTTAAACAACCAAGAACTAGAAGAAGCTAGAGCTCTTGCATTTACACTATATGACAAAGGTGTAGACGCTCTAATAATCCAAGATGTTGGATTATTAGAAGGCCCATTACCACCATTAGAGATTCATGCAAGCACACAGCAAGACAACACCACACCTGAAAAGGTGCTATTCTTAGAAAAACTTGGCTTTAAACAAGCAGTCCTTGCACGTGAACTAAGTATTAATGACATCAAGAAGATTAGAGAAAAAGCTAAAAATATAATGCTAGAAGCTTTTATTCATGGTGCTCTATGTGTTGGAATAAGTGGAAGATGTTACCTAAGTGCGTGCGTAACAGGACGAAGTGCAAATAGAGGCGAATGCTCTCAATTATGTAGAGTTAAAGCAAGTTTATTAGATGAAAATAAAAATGAAATCATTAAAGATAAATACCTACTTTCATTAAAAGATTTCAACCAAAGCAACAACCTAAAAGAGTTAATTGAAGCTGGTGTTTCATCATTTAAGATTGAAGGACGCTTAAAAGATGAAATGTATGTTCGTAATGTTGTTGCGCACTATCGAAAACTTATCGATTCAATAATCGCAGAAGACTCCACAAATACGCTAAGAAGAAGTTCCTATGGAAAATCATACCTAGGTTTCACTCCTGACGTAAATAAAACGTTTAATAGAGGTTATACAGAATATAATTTCCATGAAGTTAAAGATAACTACGCAAACTTTGATGCACCAGGTTTCGTTGGTTCAAAGATTGGGAAATTAATAGCTCAACAAGGTAACACTATTAAGTTAAAGTTGGATAAAAACATTACCCTCAATAACGGTGATTCTTTAAACTACTATGACCATAATGATGAACTACAAGGTTTTAGAATCAGTACTGTAGATGGAGATATTGTAGAAATATTCCAAAAGATCGAAAAGATAAAGATAGGAACTACATTCTACAGAAACAAAGACGCAAAATTTGAAGCAAGTTTAAAGCTAAATCAAAAAACAGCTTATCGTAAAGTAAAGCTATCTCTAATCTATGAAGAAACAGATAATTATGGAGAAATAAAGTTATACGGTACAGATGAAACAAATACATCTGCAATTACTACAATTACACTACCTGAACCGTCTGTTGCTCAGAACGTAGATAAGCTAATTACAAATATAAACGATAAGATTGGTCGCTTAGGCGATTCTGTTTATGAACTTGATAATTTAACAATAAAGATTAATCATAACTTATTTGTTCCTGTAAGTATGTTAAATCAACTAAGACGTGACTTAATTGATAAACTAAATGAGTTAAAAAACACTAGAGATGAAGAAAAATTAAAAGAAAATATCATCAACAATAGTGAAGAAATCATCCTTCCTTTATCAGAAATAAATCTAGGATTTAAAGCTAATATCTTTAATGACCAAGCAAAAGCGTTTTATCTAAAGCATGGTGCTACAAATATAGTTGATGCTTATGAAAAAGATAAAGGTAACACTCCTAGAGAACTTCTTGTATCAAAGCATTGCTTAAGATATTGTATAAACCAATGTCCAATTAGACATAAAGTTAAACCTAGAGATTTATATATCAAAATAGGCAACAAAACCTTTAAATTAGATTTTGATTGCAAAAATTGTTATATGAAAATAATTGGATAGCGATATTTTTAAGCAAAAGAAAATGCAAAAATACTACAAAACTAGTCTTCAATATAAAAGATAATAGCAATGATATAAGACAATAAAATTACCTTATTGTTGCTAATATCTTCGTCATTATATATTAAAAACGTTCAATACAAATCTTCAATTACAGTTTGTAGAAATAGGCATAATATCGAAAAAAACATGTATTTTAAAGAAGATTAATACTGTTTTTAAAATTTTGAAAATGATTAATATGAATATATTAATCATTTATATCATTTAAGATATTTAAAAGAATACGATTTATTAAAAAGAACAATTGAAGCGAATAAAAGCACTTTTCTAACTGCCGAAATAGTTGCATTGTCTTCTGAAGTTTATAATTA
>JAXJQF010000031.1:0-2514 GCA_036311285.1 Ruminobacter sp.
ATCACGGTAAAACTACCTTATCTGATAACTTACTTGCAGGTGCAGGAATGATTTCCGAAGAACTTGCAGGGGATCAAAGATTCTTAGATTTCGATGAACAAGAACAAGCACGTGGTATTACTATTGATGCAGCTAACGTATCTATGGTACACGATTACAAAGACAGTGAATACTTAATCAATTTAATCGATACTCCTGGTCACGTTGACTTCGGTGGGGACGTAACTCGTGCTATGAGAGCTGTAGACGGTGCTGTAGTTGTAGTTTGTGCTGTTGAAGGTATCATGCCTCAAACTGAAACTGTATTCAGACAAGCACTTAAAGAAAATGTTAAACCAGTTTTATTCATTAACAAAGTTGACAGATTAATCAACGAGTTAAAATTACAACCTGAAGAGTTACAAAACAGATTCTTGAAAATCTTCATGGAAGCTAACAAATTAATCAAAAACATGGCTCCTGAAGACAAAAAAGATGAATGGAAATTAGATTTCACTGATGGTAGTGTAGCTTTCGGTTCAGCATACCACAACTGGGCTATTAACGTACCTACTATGCAAGAAACTGGAATTAACTTTAAAGACATTATTGATTATTGTAATGCTGATAATGAAAAAGAATTAGCTCAAAAAGTACCATTATCCGATGTATTACTTGGTATGGTAGTTGAACACTTGCCTTCCCCTAAAGAAGCTCAAGTATACAGAGTACCTAACATCTGGGACGGAGACATTGAATCTCCTGCTGGAAAATGTATGATTGAAACCGCTCCTGAAGGACCTTTAGCTGTAATGGTTACCAACGTATCTGTAGATAAACACGCTGGTGAAATCGCTACCGGTAGGGTTTACGGTGGATCAATTGAAAAAGGTACAGAAGTATATCTCGTAGGTTCTCACGGTAAATCCAGAGTTCAACAAGTAGGTGTATACTTCGGTCCTGAAAGAGTTAACACTGATAAAGTACCTGCAGGTAACATTGTATATGTTGCTGGGGCAAAAGGTGCTATTGCAGGGGAAACTCTCTGTTCACCTGAAGACAAAATTAAAGAGTTTGAAGGTTTAGAACACATATCAGAACCTGTAGTTACTGTAGCAGTTGAAGCTAAAAATACTAAAGACTTACCAAAATTGATTGAAGTATTAAGACAAACTGGTAAAGAAGACCCTACTGTTAAAATTGATATTAACGAAGAAACTGGTGAACACTTAGTTTCCGGTATGGGTGAGCTTCACTTGGAAGTTATCGGTTACAGAATCAAAGATAAAGGTGTAGACATCACTACATCCGAACCTATTGTTGTATACAGAGAAACCGTAAGGAAATTATCTCCACAAGTTGAAGGTAAATCTCCAAACAAACACAACAGATTCTATATCACTGTTGAACCTATTGAACCAAGTCTCTTTGATGCTATTGCAGACGGAGATATTAAAGAAGGTAGAGTCAAAGGTAAAGAAGCAGCTAACGACTTCATGGAAGCTGGATTAGATAAAGAAGAAGCTAGAAGAGTATGGGCTGTACACAACAGAAGTATCTTCCTTAACATGACTCGTGGTATTCAATACTTGGACGAAGTTAAAGAATTGTTACTTGAAGGATTTGAATCCGCTTTAGAAAACGGTCCTTTAGGAAATGAAATTTCTATGGGATTAAAATTCAAACTTCACGATGCAAAACTTCACGAAGATGCAGTTCACAGAGGACCTGCACAAGTATTGCCTGCTATCAGAAACGCAATCTTAGGTTCTATGATGTTAGCAGAACCTGCTTTACTCGAACCTATGCAAAAAGTAGTTATTGATACTCCTAACGATTATATGGGTGCATGTACTCGTGAGATTCAAAACAGAAGAGGTCAAATTGTCAACATGGGTCAAGAAACCGGTGACATGGCTAGAATTGAATCCAAAGTGCCTGTAGCTGAAATGTTCGGTTTCGCTGGAGACATCAGATCCGCTGCTGAAGGTAGATGTTTATGGTCTACTGAAATTGCAGGATTCGAACCTCTCCCACGTGAGATGCAAAATCAAATCGTAAGAGAAATCAGACAAAGAAAAGGCTTATCTGCAGAACCATTCCCTGCAAGCCACTACTTAGGTGATTTATAGGATTAAAATTTAAAAATTATATTTTTAATTTTTTTATAATTTTTTATTAAAATTAATGAAAAAACATTACCTATTTATATGGTGAAAAATATATAATAAATTTAAGCTATCATTTAAGCTTATAGATATTGTTTGTTAATATTATTAAAGAGGTTATATAATGGCAAAAGAAAAAGAACATATTAACTTAGCATTTATTGGACACGTTGACCACGGAAAATCCACTTTAGTTGGACACTTATTATTAAAAGCTGGTGCAATCGCTGAACAACAATTAGACGAAGGTGAAGACAAATTCAGATTTGTTATGGACAAATTAGGAGAAGAAAGAGAAAGAGGCGTAACTATCGATTGAGCTCACCAAAAATTCTCCACCAACAAATATGACTACACTGTTGTAGAC
>JAXJQF010000032.1:0-2552 GCA_036311285.1 Ruminobacter sp.
AAATGGAGTGACCCCCATAAGTTGAACAAATAAAACTTATGCTTATTCTAAGGCTGAATTTCTTACTTCACAAGGAGTTCGGCCTTTTAATTTTTTCTGTATTCTATCATTGTTGTAATAATAGATATATTTCTCCATCGCATCTTTAAGTTCGTCTAGAGTGTTAAACTCATATTCATGTCCATAAAACATCTCGTTTTTCATCTTTCCAAAGAAATTTTCCATAATGCTATTGTCATAGCAGTTACCCTTGCGAGACATAGACTGAATGATACCTCTTTCTCTGAGCATGGAATGATACTCGAACATTTGGTACTGCCATCCTTGGTCAGAATGAAAGATAAGCCCTTCAAGTTTTTGATGTTTTTGAAACGCTTTTTTCAACATATCCGTTGTTTGAATGAAATTCGGTGATTTTGAAATATTGAAAGATACGATTTCTGCATTGTGCATATCCAAAATCGGGGACAGATAAAGCTTTCCCGCTGCGATGTGAAATTCAGATACATCGGTGGTCCATTTCTGATTTACGTCTGTAGTAGCAAAATTCCTTGTGTAATATGTTTTATGTTTTTCTGTGTCGATAACCTTGTTAAGAAGCTGATTTTTAACGGTACCATTGAAATCGCCTTTGTATGACTTATACTTTGCTCTGGGAGTAATACCCCTAAGCTCATATTTTTGCATCAAGCGTTGAACCTTCTTATGATTTACATTGTAACCTCGGCGAACCAATTCTAGGCTGATACGACGATAGCCGTAGCGCTTCTTATGTTCAGCATATATTGATTTGATCTTTTCTATAAGCTCTTGATTCTTTTCGTCTTTGTCGATTTTATTTATCGTATAGTAGTAATCAGAACGAGTCATATGCGGGATATCAGGTATACCGTTGATGGTTGCTAATATAAAACGTAAAGAGCATTTCAATTCTTGCCTTAACTCAGTGATAGCCTGTGCTATCTCTTCTGCTCTCGCTTTTCCCTTTCCGAAATTAAGGCATCTAATTTTTTTAAGTATTCGTTCTCTATCAAAAGTTTCATATTCTGCTTCTGAAGCTCCTGTACCCGCTTCAGTAATTCTGCTTCTGATTCTGTCTTCGGCTGATTCTTTTTGGCCATAACGTCCTCGCTTTTTTTCAATGACATTATAACCGTTTTCTATGTAAAACTTAATCCATAATGACAATGTACCTTTGCTCGGAATCGCCAGAGACAATGAAACTTGTTTTATACTTTCATGTTGTATCAAAACTCTCCGGATTGCTTCTTCCTTAAATTCTGCTGAATACTCCCTATTTTTCTTTTTCTGAACTACAGATATTCCATGAATATCAATTAGCTTTACTATGTAGGTCACTAAGGTTCTGTCGCATTTAAATAGTGTTGCAAGTCTTATTGAACTGTAATGATCTTCTTTCCAAAGTCGATACATCTCGACTTTATCTTCGTACGTAAGCTTCATAAATATAACCCCCGAAGTTTTGTTCAACTTTCGGGGGTCACTCTAAAAATGTTCTGAGGTTTTTATTTTAAAAGTAAATGAACATTGAATTATTCTGAAATTGTACTACTTACAATATCTTCCGCATTTAATCTATTAATAATAAAGTTTAGAATACTAATTGTTATTTCCGAAAAAATTCCTTGTCTACCATCCTTTATGAACAGTTGAATGTCTAAACTTTCATCTAGTAAGTTTGCAGGTAATTGCTCAAGTTGTTTTGCATTTCCCATGAATATAACTGAAATATCCTTGTCATGTGCTATTTCAATTATTTGACGCAGGTTTTCTGACGATGTTAAATCGTTTATTAAAATGAATAGAGAGTCACCTGTCGCTGCTTGCATCTTAAATTGCAATAGATTTGAGTCTGCAGAATTGTTTGATATATCGAAACTATGTGCATGACTATCTAAGCATAATGCTTTTAAATTATTTGTTTTTTGTGCATAGTTTGTGTTTATTGATTGACAAAAGTATTGAGCAAAAGGCTGACATGATACGTCGCTTAAACATAAAATCTTATTTTCAACTAAACTTGCACTAAAGGTGGCAGTAGCTAAATTTACATTATCAAATAATGCATTATCTTGGTATGTAATCGCCTCAATCAAGGCGTCCATGTGGTTTTCAATAAATTCTTCCATCATTTATTTTCTTCCTACAACATTCCATTCTAATTTACGTTTTAGGTTTTTATTTTCGTCAATAGAAATGTAACCAGATAAACCTTGGATTTCTTGTTTATTACTTATTAAATTTTCTAAATGTAATGCTACGTTAAATGAGTCGTAACCAATCGCGAAGCATCTTAGTGTATCACCATTTGCTTTTGGTAAGATTTCTAATATTTGTTGCTTAGTTTCGCTGTCTTTGAATAACCATGGTTGATCAGCGATCTTCATGCCTCTAATTGAGTTCATAGCAGAGGTGTTGATTATACCGTTGTTACTCTTTCCTGTTAGATAGTAAGTGTGGGCATTGTTTGTTGCCTGCTTAGAAAATTCTCTAATTATAGAAGCTTCGTTAGCTGTACCATAAATAAATAC
>JAXJQF010000033.1:0-4082 GCA_036311285.1 Ruminobacter sp.
CCTAATCGTTGTCTAACAACCTCATATAAACAAATACCTGTTGCAACTGAAACGTTTAAGCTTGTACAAGTTCCATACATTGGAAGCTTCACAATTTCGTCACACTTTTCACGTGTTAATCTTCTCATACCTGTTTCCTCAGCACCCATAACAATAGCTAAAGAGCCTTTAAGGTCTACATCGTAAACAAGCTTTTCAGTTTCACCGGCTGTACCAACAATATGAACATTATTATCATGTAACTCATCTAGAGTACGAGCAAGGTTTGTTACATAAAAAACAGGAACATGCTCAGCAGCACCGCAAGCAACTTTCTTAGCTGTACTTGATAATGGAGCACTCTTATCTTTAGCACAAATGATTGCATCTACTCCTGCTCCATCACAATTTCTTAGACATGCACCTAAATTATGCGGGTCTGTTACGTTGTCTAAAATTAAAAAGAAGAACTCATTCTTTGTACTTAAAAAATCTGTCAACTCATTACTACCAAGTTCCTTAGCTGACTTAACCTTAGCAACTAATCCTTGATGAACGCCACCAAACACCTTTTCATCTAAAGTTTTTCTGTTTACAAAAACAACACTAATTCCGTATTGTTTTACAGTATTAATAATAGATAAGTATTTACTATCCTCTTTCCCCTTTAAGGCATATAACTCTATTATCCTTTCAGGTTCATTTTCTATTAAACTAACAACTGCATGAGTACCGTAAACATAATCTTGTTTGCTCATTTTTTTCCTACCATAATTTACTATATATATTTAAAGTGTTTTTAACACTATTTTCTCTTACTCTTTTTCTTTGAGCTCTTAGAAGACTTTTCTTTTCCCTTATCCTTTAATTTAGATTTAGATTTTACATTATCTTTATTCTTTTTCTTTATTTTTGGTTGATAACTCTTTAATGTTTTTTCTTTTTTTATTAAACCAAAACCATCATCTGAAATCACATTAGGCTCGTTCTTAACTTGCCATTTCTCGAATGAATCTCTAATAACAGTATTAACCTCATACCCTTTCATGATATCTTCATCATTTAAAGAAATAACTTCAATACTTGGCGAATTCTTTTTCTCCTTTGCTGTAGCTACTCGAAGATCGATATGACCAGTTTCAGTATCAACACTTGAAATCACTACTGTTAACTCTTGACCTATTTTATATTGAGCACCACTATTAGTTCCAATTAATGCCATGCGTTCTGGCTCAAATTCGAAATAATCCATACCAAGATTAGATACATGAATCAATCCATCAACTTGGTATCTATCAATAGTTACAAACAAACCAAAATGAGTAACATTAGAGATTCTTGCTTCCAAGCATTTACCAATAAATTTCTCCATAAACTTAGCTTTTAGAACCATTGCAACCTTACCTGTTACAGCATCAGCCCTACGTTCTGTCATATTACAACTGTCAGCTAAACCTAATAACTCATTACGCGTATATTCCTTACCCCCAATATTACGCATCATAACCTTAGGGTAAGTATTAGTCTTTCCTAATAAGTTCTTAATTACTCTATGCAATATTAAGTCAGGATAACGTCTTATAGGTGAGGTAAAGTGAGCATAATGGCTCAAAGCTAAACCAAAGTGACCAATATTTTCAGGAGTATATTCTGCCAACGATAATGAGCGAAGCATCATCATACATAAAGTCTTCTTTAATGGTGAGTCTTCAATACTTCTTACAAAGTTTGCATAATCAATACTTTGAGGATTTTCGTTACCTCCTAATTGATAACCATATTGAGCGATGTAATTTCTAAAGGTTAACACCTTTTCATCACTTGGTTTAGCGTGATCTCTAAATAAAGCACAACCTTCGTTATATTCCACAAACTTTGCAGCACAAATGTTTGCCACGATCATACATTCTTCGATAATCTTATGAGCATCGTTTCTTTCAACTGGAACGATATCTGCGATATTTAAATCTGCATCGAAAATGAAATTCATTTCCTCTGACTCAAACTCTATACCACCTCTTCTTGTTCGAGCATCCTTTAATGCTTTAAATAAATCGTAAAGATTATGTAAGTCATTTACTAGCGGTTTAAACTCCTTATCAGACGGAGCGTTACCAGCTAAAATTGAAGCAACCTCTGTGTAAGTAAATCTTGCATGTGAGTTCATTACAGCTGGATAGAATGTATATTCTTCTATGTCACCAGCTTTTGAAACAATAGCTTCACAAACCATACACAATCTATCAACATGTGGATTTAGTGAACATAAACCATTAGATAGTTTCTCAGGCAACATTGGCACAACGTAATTAGGGAAATAAATAGAAGTTCCTCTAAGTCTTGCTTCTTGATCCAAAGCACTGTTGGTCTTTACATATGTTGACACATCGGCAATAGCAACATATAACCTGAATCCATTCTCTTCCTTCTTACAGTATACAGCATCGTCAAAGTCTCTAGCGTCAGCTCCATCAATAGTTACTAACGGAAGTTTTCTTAAATCAACACGACCAGCCATATCCTTTTCTAAAACGACATCACTAATCTTTGCTAACTGACTCTTAACCTTAGGATTCCAATCATTTGGAATACTGTTATTTAAAATAGCTAACTTGATTTGAACATCAAGTTTTTCAAGAGAACCTAAAATTTCTTGAATTTCAACATAGAATACGTGCCCCGTACTTCTTCTTATTATCTTACAGATAACAATAGAACCTAAGTTCGCGTCTTTTAATTCACCATCTTTAACAACAAATTTAATATTCTTTAATTTTGGATCATCAGGAACAATAATCACACGTTCCTTGCGTACCATTACTCTCCCTAATACTAGGTTATATGGTGTTACCATATTTAAAAAGTACGCAACCTGATTTACTCTATCTAAGATAACCTCAATTTCATCGCCTTGGAATATTGTAGATGACGAACAATATAGAACATATTGATTACCTTCCTTATCGATAAAGTTATTGTTATACACTAATAATTCATCATCATCGTAATAGTCATGAACAGTTACATTTACTTTCCCCTTAACTAATTCAATGTTATTAGGATTAAGTAGAATGACAGAGTTTGATGAAAAAATAGGTAATAATAAATTCAAGGATATAAATTCATTAATAATAGAGTAGACCTTTGACTTTGTTAATTTTTTACGATCTTTATAGTTTAAAAAAGCCTTTAATCTTGAGTCTAACATACTAAAGAAGTGTGAACTCTTCTTTTCTAATAGGTATTCTTGAACATTTTCTGCACCTTCTAATTCAAAAGGAACAATTTGGGTAACTTTATATAAACATTCAACAACGTGCTTATATTCATCGCTGTTGAATGCGTAAATCATGGATGATTCCTGAAAGCTTTCGATTATTTCAGCAAAATCAATAGAAGTTGTCCCTTTATCTTCTACGTTACTTGCCACAATAGACGGCGCAAGTTTTAATGAAGAAGGATTACTCAAGCCATAGCTAAAATTTTGTTCTGCTGTTAAAGAGCTATCTTTCTTTTCAGATGCGATATCACCTAGCAATCCATCTAATACATTATCAATGTCTTTAACATCATCAACTTCTACAGCGTTCTTATTTTCTTTTATATTTTTATCTTTACATGTTTTAGAATTCATCTTATTACTTCTCCTCAAATATTAAATTAATGCTTTGTTTAAAAACATCCCAACACATCACTAAGATAACAATACAAATACTGTTCACAGCTATTGCTATAACTTTATCATTAGTAATATTCTAAAGCTACACAACGAAAATAATTAAGAGTTACCTTACGATTATAGTGTTCTTAACACATTAACATTCATGCAACACCTTGCACTACTTAGTTAAATAATATTACGAATTTAAAAAAATCTTCCTATAAACAATTATCTATCCATCAGATAACGAATACAAGAACCATTTTAGTCTTTTGCAATATATGACTAAATTTTACGCGTTATTTTAAACACAAAAAACTTAACAAATTAGTTGATTTTATGGGGATAAAGATTTACTAGGGGAATGGTGCCGGCTAACGGAATCGAACTGTTGACCCACTGATTACAAGTCAGTTGCTCTACCTACTGAGCTAAGCCGGCA
>JAXJQF010000034.1:0-25899 GCA_036311285.1 Ruminobacter sp.
ATAGGTATCAAACTCGGGTAAAAGAGATCCCTAAAAAAACTAGAGATCTCTTTGAACTATTAAATGTGCCATTACCTAAGAAAATAGTTAAAGATTAATAATTTATTACTTAGGTTCTTTCTATAACACACCCTAACGCTAACCACAAAATTAGGTACTATGCGTTAGGGAGTTTAGGATATAACAAAACAACTATAGCTTAATTGCTATAGTTGTCTTCATTCATGTTTATTTTTTTGTATAGTTTTTAATTGTTATTAACCTAAAGCAGCTTCAGCTTCTTCAGTTAATTCACCATTATGGTAAACTTCTTGAACATCATCTAAATCTTCTAGATAATCAACAAGCTTCATAAATGTTGGAGCATGTTCAGCATCGATTGCAGCATCTGTTGAAGCAACCATTGTTACTTGGGCACTAATATATTTTAAACCTGCATTATCAATAGCATCTAACACTTGACCAAATGATTCTGGAGTTGTATTAACTTCAATTGAACCATCATCGTTAGTGATAACATCATCAGCACCAGCTTCTAATGCCGCTTCCATGATTTGGTCTTCATCACCTTCTTCAAAAATGATAACACCCTTCTTTGTAAACAAGTAAGCAACCGAACCACTTGTACCTAAGTTGCCACCAAACTTTGTAAAGCCGTGACGAACTTCTGATACTGTTCTATTTCTGTTATCAGTCATACATTCAACCATGAACGCTGAACCACATGGACCGTAGCCTTCGTAAAGAATGGTTTCTAATTCAACACCATCACCACCACCTGTACCTCTTTCGATCGCTCTATTTACTGTATCACGAGTCATGTTTTGAGATAAAGCTGATGCTACAGCTGCACGTAATCTTGGGTTAGAATTTTGATCACCACCACCAATTCTTGCAGCAGTTGTAATTTCTCTAATTAGCTTAGTAAAAATTTTACCACGCTTTGCATCTTGAGCCGCCTTACGAAAACGTATATTAGCCCACTTACTATGACCTGCCATAGTTAAACTCCTATCATAATTTTAATTAACCAATTTTATGGTTAATATGAGGTAAAAAATCTTAATACTATTCTTTTTCAACAACGCTTATTGCTAATTCATCTAAAGCTTCAGAACTAGCAAAGTTAGGAGCGTCTGTCATTAAACAAGCCGCTGCAGTTGTCTTAGGGAACGCAATAACATCACGAATGTTATCAGTACCTGTTAATAACATTGTTAAACGGTCTAAACCAAAAGCTAAACCAGCATGTGGAGGACAACCGTACTTTAAGGCATCTAATAAGAATCCAAACTTAAGTTTTTGTTCTTCTTCACTAATACCTAATACTTCAAATACTGCTTGTTGCATATCACTCTTGTGAATACGAACAGAACCACCACCTACTTCGTAACCATTGATTACCATATCGTAAGCATCAGCATATACCTTGTATGGTTCTGACTTTAATCTTTCTGGTGTGCAGTTACTTGGAGCTGTGAAAGGATGGTGCATTGCTACAATTGAACCATCTTGGTTTTCTTCAAACATAGGGAAATCTACAACCCATAGAGCCTTGTAGCCTTCTGAAATTAAACCATAATCCTTTGCAGTCTTAAGTCTTAATGCACCTAACGCATTAGAAACTACTAAAGATTTAACATCTGAACCAAAGAAGATAACATCACCAACTTCCGCTTTTGTTCTTTCAACAATTGCATTTACGATGTCGTCGTTTAAGAACTTTAAGATTGGAGATTGAACACCATCTGCGTTAATCTTCATCCATGCTAAGCCCTTAGCACCGTATACACCTACAAACTTAGTGTATTCATCAATAACCTTTCTTGTTACCTTATCAGCAACACCTGGTACCTTTAATGCAGCAACTCTACCACCTTCTGTATTAGCAGGACCACTAAATACAGAGAATTCACAATCTTTAACGATATCAGCTACATCAACAATTTCAGTCGCAATTCTTAAATCTGGTTTATCTGAACCATATTTAGTCATTGCTTCATCCCAAGTTAATACAGGGAACTTGCCTAAATCTACATTTACAACATGCTTAAATAGACCAGTAATCATTTCTTCCATGATTGCTTGAACATCTTTTGCAGTCATGAAAGATGTTTCCACATCAATCTGTGTGAATTCAGGTTGTCTATCTGCTCTTAAATCTTCATCTCTAAAACACTTTGTGATTTGATAATAACGGTCAAAACCACTCATCATTAACAATTGCTTAAATAATTGAGGTGATTGAGGTAACGCATAGAACTTTCCATTATGTACTCTACTTGGAACTAAGTAGTCTCTTGCCCCTTCTGGCGTTGCTTTACATAGCATTGGAGTTTCTGTATCTAAGAAACCATGACTATCCATAAAGTTTCTTACAAATGAAGTAACCTTAGCTCTTACCTTGAAACGTTCTAGCATTTCAGGTCTACGTAAATCAATATATCTATACTTTAAACGTTGTTCTTCTGTATTTTCTTGATTAAAGTCTAAAGGCAAAGGTTCTGACCTATTGATAATTTCAATAGCTGTAGCCATGATTTCAACTTTACCTGTTGCCATATTATTATTAATTTGACTTTCTGGTCTTGCTTTTACAACACCAACAACTTTAATACAAAATTCATTACGTAATTGAGAAGCAGTTTCATGAGCTTCCTTTTGGTCTGGGTCAAAATAAACCTGTACGATACCTGCTTTATCGCGCATATCGATAAAAATTAAACCACCTAAGTCACGACGGCGATTTACCCAACCACATAATGTTACTTCTTGTTCTAGTGATTTTTCATTAACGTCACCACAATAGATAGAACGCATAGACATATCTATATTCTTCCTTTATTTTTCTTATAGAAAAAATTTTAATCTAAAATCTGTGTAGGGAGAAAATTCAAAGACTTTAGAAAATGTAATTTTTGTATACAAAAAATTCTAAGAATTTAATTATGCCATTAAGTCTTATAACACTTCGTTATGCTTAATGATACAACAAGTCTTTGGCAATATATGTATTTTAAAATTTAACTTACATAAATCCTACGAGGATAGCATTATATATTAATTATGTCTTTCTTGCTAAACAAAGATACAAAATTAAACAAAAAAGAAAATTCTGACTGATTAAAACATTGTTCCTTAAGAGCAATTAAAAATTATCAACATTTTATTTACTCTCAAGTTTTTAAATAAGATTACTATTTAATATTGATTTAAATCAATACTAAATCACATCACCTTCTAAATCATATTCATCACTAGCTGTGATACAAACTTTCACTATATCACCAACCTTGATAGATTTATTAGATTCGTTATTTACATAAACTACACCATCAATTTCAGGAGCATCCCCTTTAGTTCTTCCAACTAACCCTTCTTCACGATTCTCATCGATAATAACATCCTGAACTGTTGATACTTTTTTAGCAAGTTTCTCTGTTGAAATCTTTTGTTGTAGTAACATGAATCTATCTAAACGTTCTAATTTAACTTCTTCATCAACTTGATTTGGAAGTTCATTTGCGTCGGCACCAAATACAGGACTATAAGTGAAACAGCCCACTCTATCAAGCTTTGCCTCTTCTATAAATTCAAGTAATTCTTCAAAATCTTGTTCTGTTTCACCTGGGAACCCTACAATGAATGTTGAACGAATTGTTAAATCAGGGCATATACTTCTATAACGATTTATCATATCCAAGTGCCCTGCTTGAGACCCCGGACGTTTCATCAATCTTAAAACGTTTTGACTAACATGCTGCATAGGTATGTCCATATACGGAAGCACCAAACCTTCTGCCATTTGTTCAACTAGCTTTTCTACGTGTAAATATGGGTATGAATAGTGAACTCTTTGCCAAACACCAAGCTTACCTAACTCTCTGGTTAAAGCGTATAAATCACCTCTTTCATAATCCATAAACGGTTTATACTTAACATCCATCCCATATGCCGAAGTATCTTGAGCAACTACAATTAATTCCTTTACACCGCGCTCAACATAAGCCTTTGCAGTTTCAATTATTTGCTCTGCATCGAACGATTCTAAAGGACCTCTAAGTTTTGGAATAATACAAAAACTACATTTATGTGAACACCCTTCTGAAATCTTTAAATAAGCATAGTGATTTGGTGTTAACAAAACACCACCTTTAGGAACATGAATACATGGTGCATTAACAGCAACACTTACAATCTTTTTAATTTCATCTACTACAGCTTTAGCACTATGAGGTCCTGTTATAGCTTTTACTTGTGGATAAGTTGACAAAATTAAGTCACGTCTAGGCCCTAAACACCCTGTTACCACAACATTATTACAGTAATTTAAAGCTTCCCCTATTGTCTCTAAAGACTCATCAACAGCAGATTCAATAAACCCACAAGTATTTACAACTACAACGTCAGCATCCTCATAGCTACTAGAAATTTGGTATCTCTCCTTCATTAGTAAAGTCAATAAATTTTGAGAATCAACTAAATTCTTTGGACACCCCAAAGAAATCAAACCAATCTTTACATGATGCATATGTTCACCTAAATTTATTCTTTACTATTAGCTTTATTAAATCTGTATCTATAACAATATTTGAGTACAACTATTTATTAGAAGAAAAAATCCCAAACAAGTTCTTCTTTTTTGCATAGAAAGGTTTACATCCTTTTATTGCATTCTTCACAAATGAACTATCTTCTTTGTATTGCACGAAATCAAGTGGAATGCCATCTAAAAAATCTTTAGTCAGCTTGGCTACATCCTCAAACATATGTTCAGGATCATGGTCAACTGATTCAACAACAACTAAATAACTCATATTGTTATCTTTTGGAGCGTCTGGACGAACTAATAATCTAAGATAAGCTTTATGTACACAATGATGATTAGAGAACACTGCTTTCATTATTTCAACAGCCTTTTCAGGATAAACCTTCGGTTCTCCAACTAAAACCTTTTGTCCTTTTTCTATTGTATAGTTCTTAGAATTTACTTTTTCCAACTCAGGAGCAATCATCTTAGTTAATAATTCATTATTTAAAGTTAAGCTATTTCCAAACGGATTAACAACTATTCCGTCTATACCGCTATCTTTCTTTATTACCATCTTAGCTAACGCAACAAAGTCTTTAATTAAACAACCTGAACGTTCTTGAGGGAATTTACTTAACTCTTGATTACTAATGAATGCAGGACAAAACTTTTCATCATTTTCATTAGATAATAAAATCAAACGAATATCAGTATCTTTATTTATAAGAAAATTATTGCCTTCCTTTTCTACTTCGCCATTTAAAGCGATTGGAACAATTACCTTTGATTGCAGCAATTCTGAAACTAACATTTGCTGATTAATTACTGTTTTAGCTTCAAGAAAATTATTAAAAGCTTCTTCAAGCTTTGAATTATCAATATTAACCTTTTCTTCTAATACCGAATTTTGAACATTGTTAGTAGCGTTAGACATAATATTCTCATAATTAAAAGACTCTGTAACAAAACTATTTGATTACAAAGCATTAAGAAACAAAATAAAATTTAATAAGACAAAACTCTTTAACAACCAAAAATTGTTATTAAGCGAATCTTGGTAATTATATATTACTAAGCAAAATATGACAAACTATGACAACGATTAGAAGAAAATATCTAGTTAGATATTTTATTTATCAAGATTAAATCTCAAACCTAAACAGGTTAATATTCTCTTTCTATCATCGTGCCAACCTACTCTCTTAATAGAGAAGATTCTTTGGAAAGGCGTACGATAATGAACAGAATGAATATAGTTGTAATAATCCTTATGATACTTTGTTGCATAAACATAGTTATCTTCAATATCAAGTTCAGAAAAATATCTTGATGACAACGAACGTAAATGCAAGAAGTTTGCACCATCAACCGCTATATTTTCATAACCAGCTTCTTTAGCTTTCATTAAAATATAGTTATCACCACAAAAAACCTTTAGATCATATGGAATTTCAAAATAATTTTCTTTTGTAACAAATAATGCTATTGCATAATGATATAAAGAAATTATGTTTTGTAATGGTTCAAAGGCTAATGATGACATTGTTGGGTAATATGTAAAGTTTTGAACATCTGTATTACATATGTTCTTTATATTTACCCCAATAATTCCTAAAGGCTTAACAGAACTGTCAAATCTACCTCTGTTTTCATGCTCTTTTACCTTAGCATAAACAGCAGACACATAATTAAATGGAACAAACATATCATCATTTAAAATAGCAACATAACGACTGCTTGCTAATTTTACTCCTAAATTCCATGCAGGATTTACATAAATGTTTTCAGGCATATTAATAATCCTTAACACGTTATTTCTTTCATGAATCTTCTTTATAAAAGTTTCTTTTTCTTGAACTGAAACTGTATCAAGGAATTTAGGAGTAAAATTAAATTGTTTCTTTGAATTGTTAATTAATAGAATTTCATAAACACCATCATCTAATAATAAAATAGACAACAGCTTGGACAGAACATCTTCATCCTTAAGTAAGGTTGGGATAACAACACTATATCCAACATTACTTAATCCAGATTTATTTTTTACTTTTGCTACATCTTTGTAATCTGAAAAATTTTTTAAAAAATCTTCAATCATTAGCTATTTATCCTACTCTTAATATACTAAATTATTAGCTACTCACATACATAATTCAGAAGTATTAAGAGCTCTAATGTTATGTTATTTCATTCATTATATTTATTAGTTAATTGACCTATAAACCAAGTCTTAACTTATATCTTAACTTGTGTTACTTTTACTTTATAACTATTTTTTATTATTTTTCTTTATTTTTTTCAATATTATTTTAATAGTTCATAAAATAACCAATTAACATCTTTATTCTCAATCACTAATATTACACCATTTTAAATTAAATTCAACACCCAAAAGGGAAAACCATCCGCATTAACTATTGAAAAATAATTGTTAAAGAAGATAAAATTTTTTTGAAACTCTCTCAATAATAATTATTATTTCCTCCATACTTTGTACAATTTTATAAATAATTTCATTATTTAATGATTTAAACTAAAAAATTTTTTTTACAATTTTTACATTATTTGATGAATAAAGAAAACATATAAAATTAAACAAACATCATATACTTTGACTTTTTTTTACACCGCCTTAACAATTCAAAAACAAAGTAATGGTAATATTTTAATATTCAATGCATTATAGAATTTCAACATTCCATCAATAGTAACTTATAAAGGACATGACGTAATGATAGAAGAATGGATCCCAAAAGAGATATCATGGTTAGCTTTTAACGAAAGAGTATTACAAGAAGCAAGAGACCCAAGTGTACCTCTTATCGAAAGAGTTCGCTTTCTTGGTATTTATTCAAGTAACCAAGATGAGTTCTTTAAAGTAAAAGTTGCAGAAATCAGACGTCAGATCCTAATTGATGAAGAACATAACCATAATTCAGGAGCCAAAGCTCTACTAAAAGAAGTTCAAAAAAAGGTAAAGGAATTAACCAATATCTTTGATGAAACCTATAAGAGTCTTTTAGTTGAATTAGCAAAACACAATATATTTTTAAAAGACGAAAATGAAATCACCGATGAACAAAAAACTTGGGTAAAAAACTTCTTTAAAACTTCGGTATTAAAACACATCAGTCCTGTTATTTTAAACGATGATACAAGTCTCATCTCATTTTTAAAAGATAAGTACACCTACTTAGCAGTTAAAATGAGCAGAAAAAATAAAAATGAAAAGTATGCTTTAATTGAAATACCAACAGATCAATTACCACGTTTTATCCAAATACCATCTGATAACAAAAGAGATAAAACTTTAATATTACTCGATAACGTTATTAGAATTGGTTTAAATAGTATCTTCCGTGGACTATTTGATTATGACGACATCGTTGCATACTCTGTTAAAATGAATAGAGATGCTGAATACGACTTATCTTCGCAAGTAGACCGCTCTTTTGTTGAAAATATGTCTAACAGTTTAAAACAAAGATTAAATGCTATCCCTGTTCGCTTTGTTTATGACAAGAAAATGCCAAAAAACATGGTAAAATACCTTGTTAATAAATTATCAATGCAGGACTTTGATTCTGTTATGGACGGTGGCCGTTATCATAATTTCAAAGACTTCATTGGTTTCCCAAATGTATGTGGTAATTACTTAATAAATAATAAGCTTCCATCATTACCATCAAAGGACTTCGATAAGACAAACAACGTATTCGAGGCTATTTCTCATAATGATATTTTACTATATTATCCTTACCATCCATTTACATACTTTACAGAATTTTTAAGACAAGCCTCCTATGACCCTGCTGTAACTTCAATTAAAATCAACATTTATCGTGTTGCTAACAACAGCCGCGTAATAAACTCTTTAATTGATGCTGCAAATAATGGCAAAAATGTAACAGTAATCGTAGAGTTAAAAGCTCGCTTTGATGAAGAAAACAATATTCAATGGTCAAATCGTTTAACCGAAGCTGGAGTTAATGTACATTTTGGTATCCCTAGCTTAAAAATCCACTCAAAGCTTTGCTTAATTACTAGAATAGAAAACAACCGTCATGTTCAATATGCACATATTGGTACTGGTAACTTTAATGAAAAAACAGCCAAGATTTACACCGATTTTGCTTTATTCACAAAAAATGAAGAAATAACAACTGAAGTTGAGCATGTATTTGATTTCATAGAGTTTCCATATAACAGACCTAAATTTAATCACTTACATGTTTCTCCAATTAACTCTAGA
The DNA here is from genome assembly GCA_036311285.1 of Ruminobacter sp. Taxonomy (GTDB): domain Bacteria; phylum Pseudomonadota; class Gammaproteobacteria; order Enterobacterales; family Succinivibrionaceae; genus JAXJQF01. The sequence goes on from JAXJQF010000034.1 coordinate 8,784, forward strand.
AAAAATATCTATAGCTTAATTGATAATGAAATTTCACATGCTAAACATGGCAAGACTGCAAAAATCATATTAAAAGTAAATAACCTTGTAGACCAAGGTATAATATCAAGATTATACACAGCGTCTCAATCTGGGGTTGAAATTAAGATGATAATAAGAGGGATGTGTTCATTAAAACCAGGAATTAAAGGTTTAAGTGAAAATATTCAAATTATCAGTATTGTTGATAGATTTCTTGAACATCCGAGAGTTATGTATTTCCACAATGAAGGAAATTCAAAACTTTATATATCTTCAGCCGATTGGATGAGTAGAAATCTTGATTCAAGAATAGAAGTTGGTACACCAATCTTATCTCCTGTACTAAAACAAAGAATTTTTGATATCCTAGAGATTCAATTAAAGGATAACCAAAAAGCAAGAATTATAGATAAGAATCAAACGAACCAATATGTTAAGAGAGGCAACAAAAAGAAATTACAATCTCAAATTGCTATCTATGATTTCTTAAAGGAAATTGAAAGCAGTGCTTCTCATGACGATAATTAAAACTTAGTATTTAACTCTAATAAACTTAACAAAAGCAAGATTAAATAATCTTGCTTTTGTTTTTCATAAAACAATTAAATCTTCATTTTCAACTGATAATCATTAATGTGAACTCATACATACATCACCTTAATAATTATAACTAAAATCACTAAATATTCGTAAATACGTCTTTATAATAAATTTATAATTTTCTCAAAACAACTCAATTCAAGGACAATTAAATATGAAATCATATAAAAGTATTACTTCTTTATTAGCAATCACCTTTGCATTTTTATTTACAGCATGTTCTAGCTACGTTGCACCAACACCAGTTACAGGTTTGGTTCCACAAGGCTTAACAAAAGAGCAAGTAAGAAGAGATATTGGAGACGCTTGTCAAAGCAGAGACATGACTTATAAAGATATTTCAGATAATGAAATTGAAGCAATTTACGCTAGAGGAAATATGTTTATTGCCTTCACAATAAGATACGATGCAAGTCAATATACAATCATTTATAAAGATTCTGAAAACCTAAAATCTAAAAAAGGAAAAATTCATAGCAAATATTTAAAGTGGGTAAACAACCTAAACAAATCAATTCATAACGAATTAGCAAATACAAAGTTTGATAGAAAATAAAATTTAAGAAAAAAAGGAAGCAATGCTTCCTTTTTAATTGATAGCTCACAAAATATTTATTTACTTACTTATTCTTTTAACTTCTTTGCTTTATTACAAAGACGTCTTTCTCTAAAAAAATCAGAAATCAATCTACTACACTCTTCTTCGAGTACGCCTTTTGTGTAATATAAATAATGATAATGCTTTAAAGTTAATAATTTATAAACAGAATCTATTGCACCTGTTTTATAATCACTAGCTCCATAAACCACGCGTTTAATACGGCCATGTATCATAGCTCCTGTACACATAACACATGGTTCTAAAGTAACGTATAGAGTACAATCAATAAGACGATAATTATCCAAAACCTTTCCACACTCCCTCATTGCCATTACTTCAGCATGAGCAGAAGGATCATTCAAGGTAATCATATTATTATGTCCTCTTGCAATAATCTTATTGTCGTGAACAATTACAGCTCCGACAGGAACTTCTCCTTTCTCCCAAGCCTTATAAGCTTCAGAAATAGCCTCACGCATAAACTCTTCATCACAAGCTTCCATTGCTAATAAAAACATCTTTGAATCTTGATTACACATCAATAATATCCGTTACAAAGACTATAAGATACAAGTATAAAACATATTAAAATTTTGCTTTGATACCCAACTTTTCAACTTTAAAGTTACTTAGTTAGTATTCTATAGTAATCTGTATTCATTAATACCTGAACATCATAAAACTTTATTTACTGTTAGTTTATTATTCAAAAACTAAATTATCAATAAAATTTTACTCTCAAAAATTCATCATAAACAAAATGTACATACTAAAAAAAATATATCCTTCTACATATTGTAAAAGGATATATAATCTTTAGTTTTTTAAACTTTTGGTAAGCTGATTACTTTTTCTTTTCAGCTTCCTTTTTACTTTCAGCAACTTCTTTAAGTGTTGCAATTAAATTTTGACTAACGTCTTCAGCACCATTCGCTTCAACACTGCCTAAGAATTTAGGTAACTCTAAACCAGCCATTTTTGAAACATCATGTAATGGTGGTAAGCTCTTAACCATGCCTGATAAGAAATTTGCTGTAGATGTCTTACCATCGCCGTCACCAGAACCACCGTTATCCCAAACTGTAACCTTATCAATCTTAATATTTCTAATAGCTTCAGTTTGTAAAGATACGATTTGTTCAAGCTTTTCAATCATCAATAATGTAGAAGTCGCTTGAGCGTCATTACCTGTATTATGAACTAACGCACCATAACCTAGAGCCTTAGCTTCTAATACCTTTCTTTGACCTTCAGCGTCAGCAGTATATTTTAGTAACACAGCATCAGCTTCACCCTTAGCTTCTGTTCTAATCTTTTCAGCTTGAGCTTCAGCTTCGATAATGATCTTTTGCTTAGTAATTTCTTGTTGTGCAATTTCAGAAGCTGTTAAGCGTTGCTTTTCAGCTACGTACTGAGCTTTTTGAATTTCTGTTTCAGCTTCGAAGTTAGCAACTTCAGACTTCTTATGAGCTTCAGCTTCTACAACTTTTAATTCAGCTGTTGTATTTGCAATAGATTGCTTAGCCTTGTTTTCCCCTTCGATAGCAGCAGATTCACGTTCAGCAACGTAAATACGCTGTTCTGCTTCTGCAGCTTTGATACCCTTTTGAGCTTCAGCACTATTTTTAGCAACTTGAATATCTCTATCTCTATCAGCTTCAGATGCACCGATAGCACCTGTCTTATCTTGTAAAGCCACATCAATCTTAGCTTTGTTGATAGCTTCTGCAGCAGCCTTTTTACCAATACTTACGATATAGTCTGCTTCGTCGGTAATATCTGTAATGTTAACGTTAATTAACTTCAAACCAATCTTATTTAATTCTGGTTCAACGTTAGCCATGATCTTAGCTTGGAAGTTTTCACGGTCCGAGTTGATGTCTTCGATTGTTAAAGAGGCAACTGTTAAACGTAATTGACCTGTGATAATATTACGAGCCATTTCTTCAATTTCTGAATGATCTAAATCTAATAAACAGCTAGCAGCATTACCCATCAAATGTTCTTCTGGAGAAATTTGAACTGTAAAGCTTGATGGTACGTTAATTCTGATATTTTGTTGAGAAAGTGCACCAACTAATTGAATACCGATAGTCATAGGTGTCAAGCTCATATATCTGTATTCTTGGATTAATGGCCATACGAATGTACCACCACCATGTAAACACTTTGATGAACGTTGCCCATGCAACATACCGTACACTACTAAAATCTGGTCAGAACGACATTTTCTGTATCGATTAACAAAGAATACTAGCAAACTAACAATGATCACGACGATCAAAAAGCCTGCAACCAATCCTAATAAATTCATATTACCTTAATACTCCTTTTATGAATATACGTATAACGAAAAATAACATGTGTCAGATTACGCTAAAATGATTTATTTAATTAAATCATTTTCAACTACAAATACTGAATCACTTGTTACAGCTACAATCTTAATTCTTGTTCCAGTGTAAAGCTCTTGCGAATTCTTTGATATCGCTTTGCAATATAAACGTCTATTATTGAAATCGAACTCTATTTGGCCCTCTCCACCTACTGGAATTTTTAAATAAACTTTTCCAGATAAACCAATAGCCTCTTTATAATTCAAGTTACCACTTGTTTGTAAAGAAAGCATTTTTTTAATTACAAAATTAACGAGATAAGCCATAGCAAGACCACTCACAATCGCACATGGAGTCGATATTAAATGATTCCCATCCGTCTTATGAGCAACGTACAAACCGACTAGACCACCTATAAGTAAAAAAGATGAAACAGTTTGCAATGAGAAGAACTTAAACGAGTAGTCAGAAACACCAAAATCATTGGCTACTCCAACATCTGTCCCATCCCCTAGTTCACCACCAAAAAATGAGAATATGATTTGAATTAAGAAAAGTAAGCCACCCATAAAGATTAGGATAACATATGTTTGTTGAATGCTATCTAAAGCACCCCACCAATCTGTAATACTGTTTATCATTTTGATTCCACTAAAGTTAAAGTTGTTTTTGTTATTAAATAACCAATAATTTTATTGATTCGTTGTTTTAATTATAATCATAATACAATATTATTAAATATAAATACTATTTAAATCACAACTTCACAACTTTTTTTATATAAATTTCGTAACTTTTATTTTATTTTTTTACATTTTTTCGTTTTTGCTAGTAATTAACGCCTTATGAATATTGTATTATCAATATCTCATTTATATTGAATATAACTATTCATAAACATAACTACTCTGTTCTATTGAAATTAAAGACTATTTTTCTGATTTAGTATCTGTTTCTTTATCATCTGTTTCTTTTTTATGAGTTTGTTTACGATTAGATTCAATATTACGTCTTTCTTCTAAATAAAGATCATATAATTGTGGGATATTTTGTTTGATTCTATTAATTACTATTTGACTACGAATTCCTAACCATAAAGCAAACAAGAAAAAAACAATTATAAAGTTATGTTGAAAGTATTGAAGTTGCTCCTTATCAGATACTGATGGATAGCCATAAAACACTATTGCTATCGCTAGGAACACTACCATGACTTTAATAGAAACTTTTGAAACAAAATGCCAATATAAAAAAATAACAATGGGGATTATTATTTCAAAAGCAGAATACAAACTTAAAGTTATATCAAATATCCCATACCCTAATACTATATTCTGATATATTTGATATACAATAGGCTTTAATGAGAATAATAAAAGTAGAACCTTCATGTTGCGTATTGCAGCTTCACATGAATATATTTTTAATGATTCTTTAGTTAATTTATTTTGTAAATTAAAGTTCATCTCGTTTATCTTTATTTTATCTATCTTAACAATTTTTATCTGTAGTACTTATATTATATTTTAATACATTTTCGTTTATTTACTTTAATTAAAATCAATAATTCCGTAGTTGCTCATAATGATTAAGCCCCATGAAATCACTGTATAAGTTAAAGCTATAAATACCGCAGCACTTCCCATATCCTTAGCACGTCCAGATAGCTCGTGATATTCATTTCCAATTCGATCAACAATTGCTTCAATTGCTGAGTTTAAAATTTCTGCTATCATTACAATAAATGGACCTGATAATAACAAAACAAGTTGCTCAACGTTTTTTGCTAAAAACATAGAAGCAATAATCATAATAATAGCTAGAACACTTTCTTGCCTAAAAGCAGCTTCATGCTTCAAGGCTGCTCTAATACCTAAGTAACTATACTTAGTTGCTTTAATTATTCTGATTACTCCTGTTGCACCTGGCTTTGCCATATAACACTCCACAAATCGAAATATATTTTTTACCAAAAATTAAATTAATGAACTCAATTATAAATCATTTTCCAAACTAATGTAAAAGATAGTATTACATAATAAATTAACTACTTTTAGAAACAAATTATTCAGTTCAAAACTTATATGTTCATCTTATATAATCTTACATTTTAAATTTTAAAACAAAATCTATAAACAAACTTACAAAAAAATTATAAAAAACTAATAATTCAAAAACAAAACTAAGTTTTTGCACAATTTATTTAAAATAATTTATCAAGATATTTAAAAGTCGCATATAATTACAAAAAGAAACATTTAAAAAAATCAAGGATTTTACATCATGAAAATTGCGACACATAATGAGACATTTCACGCAGATGAAGTTACTGCAAGTATTATCTTTTCATTATTATACGACAATATCGAATTTATTCGTTCAAGAGACCCTGAAGTATTAGATTCAGCTGATCTTGTTATAGACGTTTCTGGTAAATTCGATTTAGTTAAGTATTTTGACCATCACCCTACTGAGTTTACTCTAGCAAGAGACAATGGCATTAAGTACGCTACTGCAGGTTTAATTTGGAATAAATTTGGTGCAGAAGTACTAAAAAAACTTATTAATACTGAAGCAATCTTTTCCGATTGTAAAGATGAGTTCACAGACGAAGTAATTAACAATGCTTTAAAAATTATAGATAAAAAAGTAATGGAATATATTGACTTATCAGACAACGGACAGTTAAATCAATATATTAAGACAAATATATGCGACCTACAACCAACTGAACAAAACGATGTATATGAAAAAATGAGTGGTTTCTACATGAACACTCCTGTTATTCCATATATTGTTGCTATGCAAAACGTTGGTTCTAACGCTACTCCTGAAGCACAATACGCAAATTTCATTCAAACAATTGAGTGCTTAACACCATTGTTTAAAAATATTTTTATTAGAAACCTAATAGTAGCAAGAGATGAAAAGAAAGTATTAAACTCATACAAAGGCGGAGAAATCCTATGGTTAGATGAAGAATTACCATGGATCGATGCAGCGTTCAATAACTGGGATATATTCAAGGACTGCAAGGTTGCTGTTGTTAAAAACAATAGTTCATACCGCATTAAATCGTTACCAAAATCACCTACCGCTAGATTTGAAAACAAATGTCCGGCTCCTGTTGCTTGGAGAGGCAAGGAAAACGAAGAGCTTAATGCTTTAGTAGGCATCAAGTCTGCAACATTTGTTCATAAGACTGGTTTTACAGGTGGCGCTAAAACCTTAGAAGATATTAAGGTTATGGTTGAAAAATGGATAAAGGAAGCTGAATAATTAGCTTTATCTAAATAACACAAAAATTTATCCCGCTTGTAGGTTGTATTACAAGCGGGATTTAAATTAATTATATTAAATTTAGAATTCTTTATTTGTCTTTTGAAAGAAACGATTAACATTTAAGTCATCGCTCATCTTCTGTTCTTGAATAGCTTGCTTCTTTAATTTAGTGTTCTTTTGTTTTTTAAGAAGTAGCTCAATAGCTTTACGTTTAGCCTCTAGTTCCTTGTACTTATCATACTTATCTTGAGTTTCTAATCTAATTTTCTTTAAACCATCCAACTGTTCTGCACTAATTTTATCAAGACGATTAATAAACGATGTGTAATGCTCAAAGGTCAAAGTACTAACCACCCCTTGATTTCCTCTTTCTTGTAATTCATTTGAATATATAGAACGGTATTGGTTTAAAGCATCAAGTTGTCTCTCAAAATTAGCCTCTGCATTTTTTGCAGCAAGATATACATTACGAGCTTGTTCTTCTTGGTCCTGAAGTCGTTCATATACTAATAACAAAGCTTTACTCATAACTCTACCTTAACCTATAGTATATTATTACTGTTGAGCTTGAGCATCTTGAAGAATAGCCATTACAACTTGTTTTAAGTCAGTAACGCTCTTCTCATAAGGAATAGATTCTTTCATTCTCTGCTGTAAGAACTTATCAATAATAGGCTTTAATTTAATAGCTGTATCAATTCTAGGATCCGCCCCTTTTTGATAAGCTCCAATTGAAATTAAGTCCTTATTCTGTTCATATAGCGAATAGGTTTGCTTTATTGTTCTAGCCATTACCATATGTTCTTCTGTAGTTACCATAGGCATAACACGAGATATTGACTTTTCAACATCAATAGCAGGATAGTGTCCACTATCTGCAAGCTGTCTTGATAAAACTATATGACCATCTAAAATAGCTCTAGCAGAGTCTGCAATTGGGTCTTGAAGATCGTCCCCTTCTGTTAATACAGTAAAGAACGCCGTAATCGAACCTTGTCTTTCGTTACCATTCCCAGCTCTCTCAACAAGAGCAGGAAGTCTTGCAAACACAGAAGGAGGATACCCCTTTGTTGCAGGTGGTTCCCCAATTGCTAATGCAATTTCACGCTGAGCTTGAGCATATCTTGTTAGTGAATCCATTAGTAACAAAACGTTTTTACCTTGATCTCTAAAGTATTCAGCTATTGCTAAAGATGTTTCACACCCCTTTAAACGCATCAATGGCGACGCATCTGCAGGTGCCGCTACCACCACCGATCTTGCACGACCTTCTGGTCCTAAAATATCATCTATAAACTCTTTAACTTCTCTACCACGTTCACCAATAAGACCTACTACTGTAACGTCAGCACTAGAACCTCTAGTCATCATTCCTAACAATACAGATTTACCAACACCAGAACCAGCAAACAAGCCCATTCTTTGACCTTTGCCAACGGTTATTACAGAGTTAATAACACGAACACCTACATCCATAGGCTCGTGTATAGGTTTTCTTGCTAATGGATTCATTCGAGTTGGAATAAAATGGTTTCTTCTATCCTTAATAATAGGGCCTAATCCATCAAGAGGTTGTCCCATACCATCTATAACACGCCCTAAAAGATTCATACCATATGGGAAATCACTATGACTACCAACAGGAGTAACGCTAGCACCTGGTACAACACCTTTTAACTCTTCTGATGGCATTAGATATAATTTATCTCCTGCAAATCCCACAACTTCAGCTTCTAAATAGCCGTCTAAAGTTTCAATACGACATACAGAACCAACTGCAGCTTTACAACCAACAGCTTCTAAAGTAAGACCTACAACACGTACAAGTTTTCCTGAAACTTGTGGTTTACTTGGACTTTCTGGTAAAACGCAATCTTGCAATGAAGTTAAAATTGTCATAGGATACCTTTTACTTCGAATTAGCAAAACTAATACCAGACTTTTCAGGTTTAGCAGGACTTATCCCTGCTTGAGAAGCTGTCTTTACTTGAGTTTGAGCTTCACTTTCAGTCCGAGATTCTACTTGTTGTTGTGGAACATTTAAAGATTCTGTAACAGCTTCATTCATAGATTCAGATAATGTAACTTGCTCAGAAGTGTTACTATTATCTGTTGTATTTAAAGATGAATTATTTTCAACACCATCTTGTATTTCATTATTTTGTTCTTGAGGTATATTAGTATTTAATTGAGCAACATTTTCTTGTACTTCAGAACTCAATTTTGCTGACGCTGTTACTTGAGACATTGAAGTATTATTTATAGAATTATCAACAGTATATGGGATATCATTCTTTGCAACTGCTGCTTTATCATTATTTAATGACAAGAACTCTGCTAGATAATTATCAATCCGTTCTTCTATCTGAATATCAATACTACTCATCCCAGAAAATGCTTGAATATCCCCAACTTTTAAAGAAGCGTCTTGCTCAAACACAATATTCTCATTATGGATAGCTGTCTTAATTAATGATAAATCTTGTGGATTTAATCTAATGGTTAAAACATTTGAAGCAACCGGAAGTAGACGAGCAACCTCCGAAATCATCTTTGTCATATATTTAGGTGAGCGTGTTAGTTCATCCTTAATGAATGCTTTTGCTAAACGACTAGCAAGATAAATTAACTCTGAGGCAGTTTCTTGCTCTAAATCCTCTATAGCAGAAACCAAATGATTAGCATATTTACCAAGCTTAGTTGCTTGTTCAGTAATAAGTTGCTCACCTTGAAGTAAACCTTCAGAGTACCCTTTTTGTTTACCCTCTTCAAATCCTTTTACCTCACCATCAGCGATACCCTTTGCTAACCCATCCTTATACCCAAGCTCTTTTCCTTCTTCAAATCCCTCTTCATACGCGGTGTTACGTATATCCTCAAGTTCCTCTAAAGATAAGCCCTTTGGTAATTCTTCTTCAACCTTCTGTTCATTTTCTTGAACTACTTTACCCTCATCATACCAATTACGACGATATCCAAAGGCATTTGTAACGTCTTTAGATTCTTCATAATTATCGTCCTTTATAAAATCATAACTATAAGGAACATATTTATCGTTATTATCACTCATATCCTAAATAAGTCCTTATACGAAGTTGTCTCCGCCACCAACACCAAGAACAATTTCACCGTTATCAGCCAATCTTCTAGCAATAGCAAGAATTTCTTTTTGAGCAACTTCCACATCACTAACACGTAATGGTCCCATAGCAGCCATATCTTCTTGTAATGCTTCGGCAACACGCTTAGACATATTTTTAAATATTTTTTCTTTAAGATTTTCGTCAGCACCTTTAAGAGCACGTTGTAATAAGTCACCACTAACTTCACGAAGTAATGTTTGAATTCCCTTATCATCAACGTCAATTAAGTTTTCAAATACAAACATTAAATCTTGGATCTGTTGGCTCATTTCTTCATCGTTATCACGAATAGCATCCATTAACTGACCTTCGATTGTAGTATCTAAGTAGTTCATAATAGAAGCAGCAGCCTTTAAACCACCCATCTTCGCAGCTTGAGCACTTGCAGAACCTGTAAATTGTTTTTCCATGATTTCATTCAATTCTTGTAACGCTGCTGGCTGAACTTCTTCTAAGTTAGCTATACGCATAATCAAGTCTAGACGAACAGGTTCTGGTAACTGACTTAAAATTTCCGCACTTTGTTCTGGTTCTAAGTAAGATAACACAATAGTTTGAATTTGAGGGTGTTCGTTTTGAATAATTGTAGCAACCTGTCTAGCATCCATCCATTTTAATGAATCCAAACCACGAGCCCCTGAGCCCATGATAATCTGCTCAACAAGGTTACCTGCCTTATCTTCACCTAACGCAGCAACCAATGCCTTTCTTACGAAGTCTTCTGAACCTATACCAATGTTAGAGTACTTTTGAATATCTTCTAAAAATAGCTTATGAACAGCTGTAACCTTATCGTTACTAAAATCAGTCATAGAAGCCATTGACATACCTAGACGTTGCACTTGTTTTGGTTCTAGGTGTCTAAATATACCTGCAGCATCCTCTTCATTTAAACTAAGCATCAATACTGCAGCTTTTTCAATACCTGTCATCTCTTTTAACAACGTACGTTGCTCTTGGGATAATTCAGTTCCTGAGGTAGCGGAAGGTAGGTCGTTTACTTCATCTGCCATTATTTTTCATCTCCTAAACCAGATACCCAATCCTTAACAACTTGAGCCGCTAAATCAGGTTCATTAGCTACTAATGAACGTACTGCACGTAACAAGTCTTCATCCTTATGTAAATTAGGTAAAACAACTTGACCATTCTTTATGTTGTATAACGAATCAGAATCATCACCATGTGTTGCTAATAAGTTAAGTTCATCATAACCTTCTAAAGCAACTTCGCCATCAACATCGTATTCTTCATGACTATCCTTCGGTGACTTCTTGTTGATAAGACTCATCACCATTGGTTTAACAATCAATAACAAGATTGCAATAATGATAATTGCACTTAATACAACACGTAATACCTTTTCAAATACTTCAGTTTCATAGAACGGAACTGGTTCAATTTCACCAAAATCTTCCTTGAAGAATTGAACAGAATGCACAGCTAATGTGTCACCTCTAGTTTCATCAATACCTAAACCTTTAGCCAGTAGATCATGAATAGTAGAAATTTCTTTCTCATCACGAGGAACCTTAGTAACCTTGCCATCTTCACCAACGACATCTCTATAATTAATAGCAACAGACACGCTAAGTCTTTCCACATTACCACTATGCTTCTTAGTGTGTGTAATAGTTGTATCTAATTCATAGTTTCTAACAGCATTACGTCTTTCACTACCTGTTCCACCATTATTTTGGCTATTAGCTTCACTTTCAGTGATTCTTTCTGGAATAGAAGCATTTGCTGGAGGTTGATTAGATGTAGCACCTGGAACACCTGCTGCTTTACGTTTATTACTATATTCTTCACTTACCTGTTCTGACCTAATTGTAGGATTATCAGTATAAGTCTTACTAGTTATATCCTCTGACACATTCCCTAAAGAAACTGCTACCATAGGTGTATAATTACCATAACCTAAGATAGGATTTAAAATTTCTTCAATCTTTCTTGTGTAATCACGTTCTTTTTGGCTTTGTAATTCTGTAGCTCTGCGCATCGATTGAGTTGCTGCATCCATAGAACCTGAATTTAGTAATCTACCATTTTGGTCAATTACTGTTACTCTTGAAGGTTCTAACCCATGAACAGATGAAGCAACACTATCTACAATAGCGTCAACTTCCGAGCTAGACAAAGCTCCACTACCACCAATTTTTAGATTAACAGAAGCACTTGGCTTTTGTTCATTTCTTGAAAATACATTTCTTCTTGGTATTGCTAAAAGAACCTTTGCGTCAACAATCTTACGATTGTTTTTTAACATGTTTGCTATTTGTTGTTCTCTTGCATATTTTAAGCGTTCTTCTTCCTTTCTTGCACTAACACCAAAGCTTGAATCACCTAAAAGAATTTCTGAACCATCCTTTGGACTTGTATCGACAACACCATTTACAGTTAACCCTTCAACGATTCGATCATAATCCTCAACATTAACTGAAATTACGTTTTGTTTACCATCTTTTAAATCATAGAATCTATATTCAAATTCATTTTGCTTTAAATAAGCCATTACAGCATTTAATTCATTTGTGTCAGAATATTGACCTAATGGACGTAAAACTGGTTCCTTTGCCCAAAAAATAATAACGAGTCCTACAACTAAAAATATTGCAAGACATAAAATGATGATTATAGAACGAGCTATTTCCCCGTTCTTTAAAAAATCTAATGGCGAACGTTTATTAATCTCTATCGCTTCGTTATCAATATCTTCGCCATCTGTAACTGTCAAATCATTCCTAGCCATAATGATTAACCTTTTTAATTATTATAAGTAGCAGTTATAATTGCATTTGCATTATAGTTTTGTACGCTTCCACCATCTTATTACGCACTTGAATTGTAGCTTCTAAGCCTATACCAGCTTTTTGACTTGCAATCATTACTTCTGCAAGACTAACACTTCTATCACCTAACTCAAAGTTAGTCTTTAAAGTATTAGAATGGTGTTGCATTTCATTTACGTTATCAATTGCACCTTTTAACATTGTTGCAAAATCACTTCCAGATGAATTTTGAGATGATTCTACAACTGCGTTTGCGTTATATGCCTCAATTCCACGCGCTTGCATACGCATTGCGTTCATTTCCATAAGCATACTGTTTGCATCTATAGTATTCATAACAAATTCTCCGTTATTTTTTTGACACTGACTACTTTTAACAAAACTTATATAGTTGAAATTGCAATTTTAATGCCAAATTTTAAAAATATATTTTTTTAGATAATTTTGTTATAAATTCTAATGTAAACACAATACGCACGAAATTACTATATCATGCATACACAAAAACTTAATAACTTTAATATCAATAATGATAAGCAAGACACTGTTATCTATAAAAGTGTACAAAAAATAAAAAAAATAACGCAAATTTTTAGTTAGCGTTATTTTTAACAATTTTATAAATAAATGATTGATTAGTTATTATTTAACAATAACCTTAGCAAATTTTCTCTTACCAACCTGCCATACAGCTTCGCCTGCTTCAACCATTAACTTAGGATCTATTATAGCTTCACCATTCTTCTTAACAGCCTTTTGATTAATCATTCTGATTGCTTCAGATGTAGAAGCTACTAAACCAACATTCTTTAATAGATTAGCAACCCCTATTGCTGTTTCACCATTTAATGCTACTTCCTTTTCATCGATATCATCAGGGATAGCATTCTTTGAAAATCTAGTAGTAAAATCATTGTGAGCAGCTTCTGCAGCTTCTTCACCATGATATCTTGTAATGATTTCTTTCGCTAATGCAATCTTTACATCTCTTGGATTTACAGTGTTATTAGCAATACCTACCTTAAAGTCTTCAATTTCCTTTAATGAACGTGAACTTAATAACTCGTAGTAATTCCACATTAGATCATCACTGATACTCATGATCTTACCAAACATATCGTTTGGAGCGTCATGAACACCGATATAGTTACCAGCACTCTTACTCATCTTCTTAATGCCATCTAAACCAACTAACAATGGCATTAAAAGAACAACTTGTTGTGCTTGACCTTCTTCCTTCTGTAATTCTCTACCCATCAAAAGGTTAAATCTTTGGTCTGTACCACCTAATTCTACATCAGCCTTTAATTCAACAGAATCATATGCTTGTAATAATGGATAAATAAACTCATGGATGCATATAGATTGACCTGCTGAGTATCTCTTCTTAAAGTCATCACGTTCAAGCATTCTTGCTACCGTTTGACGAGAAGCTAGCTTTAACATACCAGCTGCCCCTAATTCATTTAACCATTCTGAATTATAACGAATTGTAGTCTTTGCAGGATCTAAAATCTTATATGCTTGCTCAGCATAAGTTTTAGCATTTTCGATGATCTTGTCACGTGATAAAGGTGGACGAGTAGCATTCTTACCTGTTGGGTCACCTACAGCTGCAGTAAAGTCACCAATTAAAAGAATGATTTCATGACCTAAATCCTGGAATTTCTTTAGTTTATTTAAAATTACAGTATGACCTAAGTGAATATCTGGTGCTGTTGGATCCATGCCTAATTTAATTCTTAAAGGTCTACCTAAAGAAAGCTTAGCCTTTAAATCGTCCATAGGTATAACAGCTTCAGCTCCACGAGTCAATTCAGCTAAAGTTTCTTCAATAGATAACATTTGCTCTCCTAAAATTACTCTTCGTATTTTCTGTTAATATCACTATATAATCATGTCATTATACTTATTAATTGATTTTTAACAATGCAAAACTGTTTTTACATTTAAAATTAAACATAAATTGACTCAATTTAATTTACTCAAGAATTAGATCTTGCTTATTTCTAAATAAAAATTTAAACAAAGATCCTATTTTTTGTCTAATTATTATAAATATTTATGTATAAGATATTTATAAATATTTGTTTACACAAAAATAGTATATAATTTAAATGAAAAACTTTTCATAAGCTGTAAGTGTTAGAATGGAATCTTCTATATGGCTCTTTTTATAGGACTAATGTCAGGAACAAGTGCAGACGGCATTGATGTAGTACTTGTTGATTTTACAAAAAACAAACCTTTCCAAATTATTGCTACATACATGGAGCCTTGGACTAAAGCAGACCAAGACTTAATTAACAATCTATGTTCAGCAAAAACCACCGATCTTAGAAATATCGGTCTGTTAGGAAACACCTATGCTCAAACCGCGGCAAGAGCTATTAACAAACTATTAAAGGCTGTTAATATAGGTGCTGAACGTGTAACTGCAATAGCTTCTCATGGTCAAACTATTAGACATGAACCTCATTTAGGTTATAGCATGCAAATAGCTAACAATGCTCTACTTGCTACTTTAACCAAAATTGATGTAGTTGCTGATTTTAGGTCAATGGACATAGCCCTAGGTGGTCAAGGAGCCCCTGTTGTTCCTATATTCCATAACGAAATATTACGTTCCCCAAATTCTAATAGATTTATTGTAAATATTGGTGGAATATCTAACGTTTCAGCATTAATACCAAATCATGACGTTATCGGATTCGACACAGGTCCAGGCAATACAATGCTAGACCTTATGGCTAGAAACTTATTAGGTCAACCTCATGATACAAATGGAGATGTAGCAAGAAAAGGTAAGATTCATTACGAGGTTATCGATGTTTTTCTAAAAGAACCATACTTCGAACTCAAACCTCCAAAGTCTACAGGTAGAGAATTGTTCAATGGAGACTTCTTAAATCGTTGTCAATTTTTCCAAACATTCTCAATAGAAGACAAGTTTGCTACTATAACTGAATTAACAGCTTTAACAATTATTGACGGTATTAACGCTTTACAATACCGTGGTGAAATATTCTTATGCGGTGGTGGAATCCATAACACCTTCTTAGTAGAAAGAATTAAAGAACACGCAATAGCAAAAGGACACCGTTACGTTGGCTTAATAAATGAACTTGGCGTTGATCCTGATTACATCGAAGCATTAGCATTTGCATGGCTTGGATACAAATTTGTAAATGCTGAAAAGATTGACATGAAAAATGTTACAGGAGCTTCAAAACCTGCTATTTATGGATGTCTATACCCACATCCTTAAGGAATTTTAAAAATGATAACTAACACGGGTGTACACTCTTTGTGCTTATGCAATGACCCCCCCATTTTAGCACGACATAATCCATTCAAGCCAAACAAACTCACACCTTGTTTGCATTGCAAATTGGCTCGTACCCAAGACTTGAACGGCTGTAGGTTAGCACGGTCTAATAGTACAAAATTACAAATACTCGCTAACTTAACTACAACTATTGATTACGCCACGAAAGAAAAAATAACTGATGATATATCAATCATTGATAGTTTTTTATTTCGCTTATTAAATACTAACAACTAATTACTTTTAAGTCAATAAAAATTATGCAAAATACTAAAAATACTTATCAAAATTACTTTATTGAATATTTGAATCAAATTTTAAAAAAAAATAATATTACTATTACTGAACTAATAGATAACTGCAATATAAAAGCAAGCTTCTTTTATAAATTCAAAAATAATAGTAATGCTGGAATAGATTTTTTTATTAATATTAGTGAAGCTTTAAATTTGCCTTTAAGCGATTTTTTTTCTATTGAAGATAAACTAGACAATGGTTTTAAAAGATTTAATGTAGTGATTCCTAAGTCTGATAACTTCTTAGAAAATATCACTAATATTTATAATTATTCTTTAGTTATTCCTAGTACAAATGTTCGCAAAATAACTCCAGAAAAAGCCCAAGAAGCTATCATTCTTTATATGAATTATTTTGTTGATTATATACAGAAGTATATGCTTAAACACAAATTATCTATAAGTAAATTTGCCTCACAAGCTAATATTTCTAAATCTCATCTTCATGGAATATTGCATTTAACTCGTTTACCTACCTTTGATATCGTCATTAAGATTAGTAAAGCTTATTCTATTTATCTTCCTGATCTATTTAGAGTACCAGAAAAACAACAATTAAGTGTTCCAAAAGATTACATTAGATTAAATGTTATATTACCTATTTCTATTGAAGCAATGGAACATAATACACAAATTTTAACTTTATAAACCTAATATATAAAACATAAAAAATCTACTATCTGGATATTAATATGTTATAATGTTCCGTATTATAAA
>JAXJQF010000035.1:0-5194 GCA_036311285.1 Ruminobacter sp.
GTCTAATTGTTGACGTAAATTTAAAGTATTAAAATAATTAGCCATTTTTCTTTTCCTATAATTTAAAACGTGACTATTATATACCATATCTTTTAATGCTAAAAGTGATATATTTGCAATATTACGTTGCGTTTTTTGCAACATAATATTATTATCATTTCTTATAGCGCATTGTTCAAAATTTATAAAAACTTTAAAATATGGACATTAAAGAATTAAAAGCCTTTGTATGCTTATCAAAAAACCTTAATTTTTCACTTACAGCGAAGCAATGTGCTATGAGCACATCAGCTTTAAGTAGAACAATTAATAGAATAGAAAATGAGTTAAACACAACTCTTTTTATCCGAAATAATAAAACTGTAACTCTTACTGAAGCAGGCAAACTTCTTTTAACATATGCACAAAACACATTACAAAACTATGATTACTTAAAAACAAGCATACAAGTATTAAAATCTCCAATAAAAGGTAAACTAAAGTTATATTGTTCAGTAACAGCTAGCATGATAATCTTACCAAATATACTGAATAATTATAGAAACAAGTATCCTGATGTAGAAATAAAAATTGAAACTGGAGATGCGGCGCAAGGTATTGAAAAAGTATTAAATAATGAAGTAGATATTTCTATAGCAGCTATTCCTAAAAAACTTCCTAGTAGCCTTTTTGCAATAGAACTTTTGCAAATCCCTCTTGTTTTTATTGCTCCAAAACAAATTCCTAAAGCGTGGATCGAAAACAACAACCTAAACCTAAATGTAGTTCCTTATATTATTTCAGAGCAAGGAGAATTACGTAAGGAATTTAACAACTGGGTAAAAAAAGAAAATATTAAACCTCATATTTATGCCGAAATCGCTGGTAACGAAGCAATCGTATCAATGGTAGCTTTAGGATTAGGAATTGCATTAGTCCCTAAAGCTGTAGCAGAACAAAGTATATTAAAGGACTCTGTTCAGATTATATTTACCTCAAAAAATATTACCAATTTTAAAGTAAGCCTTTGTGGATTGAACAAAAACCTAATAGATAAAACAACAAAATCTTTTGTTGATTTAGTATGTAATACAAAGCAATAACCTTCAAAATATACTTCAATAATTTATATTTTATCCAAAAGATACCTTATAAAACTATAATGAACAGTTTTTGTATCAAAAAATTTTTTTTATAGCGTTGTATTAATGGTAAAATATTTCAAATTTATCGAAATCTGATATTTATTTTTTATTCTCTAAGGATAGGATATCAATGAAAAATATTAACCCTTCAAAGACTTCTGCATGGGCTAAGTTAACAGCTCATTTTGACGCTTCTAAAAATGTTACAATTGCTGAACAATTTGCAAAAGATTCAAATCGTTTCAACAACTTCTCAATCAAGTTAAATGATGATTTCTTAGTTGACTTCTCAAAGAACAGAATTGACTCTGAAACAATTAAGCTTTTAATCGACTTAGCAAATGAAACAGAATTAAAGTCTGCAATTGAAGCTATGTTCACTGGTGAAAAGATTAACGTTACAGAAGGTAGAGCTGTGTTACATACAGCTTTAAGAAACAGAGCAAACACTCCTGTTATGGTTGATGGCAAAGACGTTATGCCGGAAGTAAATGCAGTTCTTGAAAAGATGAAGAACTTCTGCAACAAAATCATCTCTGGTGAATGGAAAGGTTATACTGGTAAGCCTATTACAGATATCGTAAACATCGGTATCGGTGGTAGTGACTTAGGCCCAGTTATGATTACAGAAGCATTAGGTGCTTATCATAACCACTTAAAGACTCACTTCGTTTCAAACGTTGATGGTACTCATATCGTTGAAACATTAAAGAAATTAAATCCTGAAACAACTTTATTCTTAGTTGCTTCTAAGACTTTCACAACTCAAGAAACAATGACTAATGCTGTGTCTGCAAGAACATGGTTCTTAGACAATGCAAAAGACATGAAGTACGTTGAAAAACACTTTGCTGCACTTTCAACAAACGCTAAGGCTGTTGCTGAATTTGGTATCGACACTAACAACATGTTCGAATTCTGGGACTGGGTAGGTGGCCGTTACTCTTCATGGTCAGCAATCGGTATGCCTATAGCTTTAGCAATTGGTTTCGAAAACTTTGAAAAGTTATTATCTGGTGCTTTTGAAATGGACCAACACTTCAAGAACACAGAATTTGCAAGCAACATTCCTGTAATTCTTGCTCTTATCGGTATTTGGTACAACAACTTCTATAAGTTTGAATCAGAAGCTATTCTTCCATACGACCAATACATGAGCAGATTCCCTGCATACTTCCAACAAGGTAACATGGAATCAAATGGTAAGTATGTTGACAGAGACGGTAACAAAGTTGATTACCAAACAGGTCCTATCATCTGGGGTGAACCAGGTACAAACGGTCAACATGCTTTCTATCAATTAATTCACCAAGGCACTAAGATTATCCCATGTGACTTCATTGCTCCAGCAATCAGCCACAACCCAATTGGTGATCACCATGCTAAGTTATTATCTAACTTCTTCGCTCAAACTGAAGCATTAGCATTTGGCAAGACAAAAGAACAGGTAGTCAACGAATTTGAAGCAAAGGGTGTAGCTAAAGAACAATACGAATCTTTAGTTCCATTCAAGATCTTCGAAGGTAACAGACCAACTAACTCTATCTTAGTTAAGAAGGTAACACCTGAAACTTTAGGTAAGTTAATTGCTATGTATGAACACAAGATCTTCGTACAAGGCGTTATCATGAACATCTTCAGTTTCGACCAATGGGGTGTTGAATTAGGTAAGCAATTAGCTGGCAATATCTTACCTGAATTAAACTCATCAGATGAAATCACATCTCACGATTCATCAACAAATGGTTTAATCAACTTCTACAAGGCTGTAAAGTAATAAACAGTAAAGAATAGAAGATAGTAAAATTATCAAGATACAGTAAATAAAACTGCTATATAGAAAACCTCTGATATTCAGAGGTTTTCTTTTTTTTCCAAATATTAAGAATTTAAAAAAATGTATACTACATAAAATATTCAAATTAAATTTTGTTGTCAAATAACAAAATCTATAAAAATATATAGCGCTTAACCATTTCTTTGAATTATCTTTATTAATAAAAAATAATAAAGGAAATTATTATGGCTAAGTTTGGTTATAACAAAATAAGCGACACCGAAGCTAAATTCTATTACTACGCACCGCTTTGTGAATCTCTTGATGTAGAAATTGATTCTACAAAACAAAAGATATCACTTAAAAAGGATGATAAAGGTTATTTTTCAGCAACTGTTCCTTTAATGAAAGAAGGAACGTTATATTGGTTAATAAAAAATAACGATATCTATATGCCTGATCCTTTTTCAAAACGTCAACCATTTGATATTCATAATGCTTCAATGGTTACCTACCCTATCGCTTCTCATAATACAGAATGGAAAGGTGTGGATATCAAAGATGCTATTATTTACGAATTGCACTTAGGGACTTTTACAGACGAAGGTACTATAAAAGCCGCAACAAATAAACTAAATTATATCAAGAGTATTGGTGTAAACGTAATTGAACTATTACCAATCTGCCAGTTCCCAGGAACTAGAAACTGGGGATATGATGGAACCTATCTATACTCAATTGCAAATTGCTATGGCACATTAAAAGACTTGCATGATTTCTTAGAAACAGCTCATAAACTAGGTATCGCTGTTATACTTGATGTTGTATATAACCACTTTGGTCCTGAAGGTAACTATACAGGAATGCTTGCTAACTTCATGAAAACAGAACAAACCCCATGGGGTGCTGCTATTAACTTCGACCAAGAAGATAGCCAAAGCATACGTGAAATATATTTAGATAACACTGAATATTGGTTAAGAGAAGTTGGATTTGATGGTTTTAGAATGGATGCTGTTTCAAATATATTTGATAACAGCAAAGTACATATCTTAACAGAAATCAACGATCTAAGATTAAAAATTGAAAAAGAAGAAGGCAGACGTATCATTAACATAGCCGAGCATCTCCGTAACAAATGTTGGGTAACAGAAGAGAACGGAGCTAAATTCGATTCTCAATGGACAGATGATTTAACTTATGCTTTGAATGCTTATTTATCAGGAGAAAGATTTAGAAGCTTTGGTGACTTTGGCGAGCTAAATTATATTGATAAAATTTTAAGAGAAAGCTTTGCATATGATGGTACAAAATATAACTGCATGATGAATTGTAACAGTGGCGAAGATGGTAGAAACATTGAACCTCACAAGTTAGTAGTATATTCTCAAAATCATGACCAAATAGGAAATAGACCTAAGGCCGATAGATTCATAGCTACTAATGGGATTGATAAAGCTTTATTAGCCACATCAGTTGTATTTGCTAGTCCATTTACTCCAATGATATTTATGGGTGAAGAATATGGCGAAATGAATCCATTTTACTTCTTTGAATGCTACCTAGACTGTTTCTTCATTGAAGGCGTTAAAATGTGTAGAAAACGCGATTTTGAGGATATAAAAGACTATATTCACAAAGACAGTCACGATGTAAATACATTTATTCAAAGTAAGCTAGATTGGGAAAGTCAAACCGAGCCTACTAATAGTGATATCTTAGAGTTTTACAAAGCAATAATATCTCTTAAGAAAAGTAATATTATTGGGCAAAGAACTAGAGACAATTTAGTAATAAATACAGATTTTAACAAATCCGTTATATATATTGAAAACGACAAATCAATTACAATCTGTAACTTCAGCGACAAGGACTACAAATTAGCTGATTTAAACACTAATGGCAATACTAATATAATTCTTACCTCTAAGCTGTCTCAAAAACAAAATAAAGACACTTTATTTGCGTATAGTGCAATAGTATTAGCTAAGTAGGCTTCCTAAACTAAATTTATTAAACACAATTTTCTTCAAACCAAAAATATAGTTCATACAAAAAAACTATGTTTTTGGTTTTTTCATAATAATTGATAAAAAGAAATCAAAGTAATAAACGATGATATGCGTATTACATAATATGCTAGATTATTTCAAAATTAAAATGAATCTATAAAAGCAAAAGAGCCTTGATATAAAAATCAAGGCTCCATAAAAATCAAATGGCGGAATGGACGGGACTCGAACCCGCGACCCCCTGCGTGACAGGCAGGTATTCTAACCAACTGAACTACCAC
>JAXJQF010000036.1:0-15331 GCA_036311285.1 Ruminobacter sp.
CAACTTATTCTTGCAATCGAAATCTTTACAAGTATATGAAATTGCAATAAAAGATTGGCAACGAGATTTATTTGTATAATATACGTTTGAAGGGGCATAAAGTATCTCTCTATTTTGGTTTAGGCGCTTAAAATATTAGAGTACTTTTGCCCCTTTTTCAATGTCTATATTTCCAATATTTCCGTGAAGAACCTTTTTTACTATAGTTTATTGCAAAATGCGATAATATTTTCTTTTTGAAAGAATTTATCGCAAAACGCCAAACAAAATAGTGACCTGGTTAACAAAAATAATATCTATATTTTTAAAACAATAGCGCATTAAATGCTTAAATTGAAGTTTATTTGCACAGTTGTTGCGTAAATAGTGTGCAGTTATCAGCATAAAATAATATTTTTTTAATTAAAATAGTTATTTTTATAAAGTTATTCAATAGTTGGCACGCTAGTTGCTATATTGTAATCCGTAATCAGTTTATCCCGTGCTCTTTCTTTTATGAAAGATTCGCCTCCTTGTGAATTTGCAAGGAGGTTTTTTTTTATTCTTATAAAATATAATGTAGTTCGTTCCAGTTAACTATTCAAAAGTATTTTATTTTATGGCTGAAGGTGACTGCGAAAACTATATATGTAAATGTCATAATAAAAATGTCGAAAAAAAATATTTAAAAAATGTGTAAATGCCAAAATAAATATGCCAGTTTTGCACAGTTGAAAATGTAATTTTTTAGTAAACTTCTCTACTAGTTAATCTAGTTGAGGAGTTGTTATGAGAATTGATATAACACAAATAATAAAGGTATGTGTAATGAATGGCATTAAACCAAATTATTCAAAAATAGCAAGACAGTTTAATGTGATTCAATAACTGTTAAGCATTAATTTTTAAACAAGATTTCAAACTCTAATAACCGCTATTTTGGATCTATAGAAATCTATAAAATATATTTTTTACCAAATTAAGTCTTTATCACTAGATTTGCAAGTTGATTCTTTTCTAAGCCAGCTAGTATTGATCTAAGCTCCAGACTCTTTACGGCGTTAGCTACACCGTTTTTTTCTATTAAATTAAAAAGATTTAATGATGCTTGTATATCTCTGTCTATTGTATTACCACAAGAAGAATAGTTGCAGATCCTTTCAGAAAGTTTTAGTTCTTACTTTATTGCTCCGCATTTACAACATTTCTTAGAGCTTGGATAAAAAATTACATTTTTAACTTGGCGAAAACTGACATATTTATTTTAGTATTTACAGTATGAAAACAAAATTAAATAAGGTTATAAATCAAAGAGTAATTTAATTTAAGGTTTGATTTATTATGAAAATTAAGGATTATAAAAAAGAATCTTGAATTCTGGTTGCGGGGGCTGGATTTGAACCAACGACCTTCGGGTTATGAGCCCGACGAGCTACCAGACTGCTCCACCCCGCGTCATATGAAAGTGTGCTCATAATAACACATTATTTTATTTGTGCAATACATTTTTAAAAAAATTTTCAAATAATTATAAAAAATTTTATTTTTGATTAACTATTGTTCAAATGTGCTTGTTTTAAAAGACTTCCGTCATTAGAGGTGTTTTAAAATACCTCTTTTTATGCTCATAACTAGATTTATCCTGGTATAAAGAAACACTATCATCTAACAAATTTTAATGATAGTGTTCCTTTATTAAAGGATGTAAGTATTTAATTATAAGATGGAATCTAAAAAGAAAATTCTTTAACTAATTCTCCATTGATTGTTATAAGAGAAATTTTATTTTCTTTTATAATACCCATGGTCTTTAATGTGCTTTGTTTAGGAAATGATATTGAACCAGGATTAAATATGATAACGTCATTTTCATTCTTTTCTAATCTAGTAACATGAGTATGTCCATAAACAAAGATATCATCTTTGTTTAGGTTTAGCTCATTCATGTTCGCTTCATTATATTTATGACCGTGGGTCATAAATATTCTGTGACTTCCAATGAAAAACTGGTTATACAAACTTTTTATCGGAAAATTTAATAGCATTTGGTCAACTTCGCTATCACAGTTTCCTTTAATAGCTATAATTTTGTGTTTGTACATATTTAACTCTTCAGCTATTTCCATAGGCGAGTATTTATTAGGTAATCCATTTCTAGGACCATGATTTAATAAATCTCCTAGAAGTAATATGTAATCACATTGATGCTGATTACATTGGTTTAATGCAGCTTTTAAATTATCGATATCACCATGAATATCAGAAATTATTCCAAAGGTTAAATTTTTCATATAAGCTGATGCTCTTTAGTTGTAAAAATAATTACCAACTTAAATGTTGGGAGAAACTAAGTAGTTGATTTTTTAAATCACTAACACTCATTAATTATAGTTTTAAAAGCTTTTAATTACCAAAAATTAGAAAAATTTTTACTTTTAAATTACGACTGCTGTTGTAATTTTTCTTTCAAATAAAATTCTTTAATCCCCAACAAATAATAACAAAAACAAATCAAGTATAAAGGACAAGAATTAAATATTAATAATTGTAAATAATACCGATAAAAAGGAGAAGCTATGAAAATAAACAAAGGCGCATTGCCTCTGATGATGGGAACATATGCTCATAAGTTTGGATTGGACTTATTTATGTTTGGACATTACGCTTATACAGATGGCAAGAGAATAACTATCCCAAGAACTGATCTATCTAATAGTAAGATGATGGAATTAGCATTCGGGTATGTTGCTCATGAATGCGGTCATGTTAGATATAGTGATTTCGAACTCATGGGCAGAGCTTTTAAGAATAAGACTTTTGCTAATCTATATAATGTATTTGAAGACATAAGAGTTGAGTATCTTCAAATAAGAGATTGGCCAGGACTTGAGGATACTTTTGATTTTCTGGTAAAAGAAAATTTTTGTGTATCATCTAGTACATTAAAGCAATTTAGAGATAATAACGAGATAGGCTCTTTAATATCAATCTATATATGTGTATATCTACGCTTTAATGTTCTTGGTCAAAAGTCAGTATTAGATATTTTAAAAAGATGCAAAGAATTATTAACGGAAGAGTTTGGAGAGAATTTTGTTCTTGCAATAAATTTAATTATTCAAGATGTTGAAAAAGATAAAAGCTCAAAGATTGTATTTGAGAGAGTTAAGAAACTTTATGAATTTATTGTAAGTTTTATTGTTCAGCTTAATAAGTCTTTAATGTATGTTAAAGACATATTATCAAATATTACTAGTAATCAAAATGAGTTATTAAAACATACAGAATATGTAGATAGCCAATTACGATTTGACTCTGATAACGAAATCAAAACAATGTCTTTAGAAGAGTATCTTGATTATTTGCCAGATTTTATAGATATGAGTGGTAATGATAATTGTAGATGTAAATATAGAGGCAATGGTAATAAATATAATAGTTCTAACGTTGACGCTAAAGGATTTGAATCTTCTAACATTACTAGTAACAATAATATTAATGCAGTTGAAAAAAATGTGTTAAGACAATTTGTTGAAAATAGAAGTATCTATAATGGATTATCCGAAGAAAACTTGAATCTTTATCTTGATAAGATTTTATCAACTTCTAGGATGTTTTCAAAAATTGTATCTGAATATGATTTTGATGGCAGAATCAATTTAAATGAATATCTAGAAGCTATAACTGACGATGATTTAAATAGGACAGATGTAATAAAAAATAAGTTACTTATAAGTTCAGATTTTAACTTAAATAACGATTGTTTATTGCAGTTAAGTCTTAATAAACAAGATTGTAAATTAAGAACTGGTATAGAAAAAGATATTGCTAAAATTGTTAAAAATCAACTTGACTTATATAGGGCGGGAAAAATAAATGATGTTTACTCTTCTAAGGAGTACGTGCTTCATAGCAATACTGATAGTTTGAGTGTTGTTAAGAAGTTTATGAAGACAGTAGGTGAGGTGCTAGAGAGTAACTCTTATGCGCTTTCTTCAAAAAATGATTATGGCGTGCTAATGAGTAAAGAAGCAACCATTGATAGAACAGGAGGTTTTAAAAAACCAGTTGTAACTAATAACTTGTTGTTAGTTAAGCTAATGAATCTTGTAAAAGGATATGATTTATTTGTAAATGGAACTACGAATAGAGGAAACTATTTAAATGTTCATAACTATGCACTACGTAAAGTAAATTGCTATCGCAATATCTTTAATAAAAAAACTCAAAAAAGATATCTGAATACAACGATTCATTTACTTGTAGATATTTCAGGTTCTATGGGAAATTATGACAATGAAAGTTCAACTGCTAGATATGAGATTTCAAATGAAGTAGCTCTTTGCCTTGCAATGGCTTTGGAATCTATTCCAAGAATAAAGTTATTTGTATCATATTTCCCTGGTGTTTCTTCTGAAGTTGAAGAGGTCTATAAACCAAACCAAAAAATAAGAAATAGAATGGAGTATTTTTTACAACAACCTAGAGGATGTACTCCATTAACTCAAGCTTTAAGTCATGCTTTATATAACTTTGACTTTATTGATAAGTTTCATCGTAACATTATTATCATTATTACTGATGGAGAACCAGATAATGTACAGTCAACAAAGGAGTTATTAGAGCAAGCTAAAGAATCAAAAGTTGAGGTTTTTACAGTACGTATAGGGAAAAATGATCAAAATAAAGATTTGTTTGATTGTTATGAGCATATAACAGATGTTTCCATTTTACCCGAAACTATGGTCAAACTATTAAAGAGAGGACTGTTTGATTCATTTGTAAATCGTAGTTAAATTTTTTTAAAGCTAAAATAAAAGGTAACAGTAATTCTTTTAAAGTGAACACTTGCATTTTTGCAGGTGTTTTTAATTTTTAGATTTTGTTGTTGAATTTTAAAACTACAATCAATAATCAACCTTTATAAATTCTTTTTACTTAAATTTATATCTAAAACTTTAATTTGTAAAAATGATATAATTGCACAAGAGATTACGGAACTGAATAAATTTAAATAGTACTAGTTTGGATAAAATATAATGTGGAAATTTTTTGAAGGATTATTAAAACCTTTCCCTTTTAATCAAAGTGTTCAACCTCCTACAAGATTTTTAAAATTCATAAAATTCTATACCAGAGGTGTATGGAAGTATTTACTAATTGTTACCATAATATCTTCTTTAATAGCAGTTGGTGAAGCCTTGTTTTTTTATTTTATGGGACATTTTGTAGACCTGTTAAATGCTAGTACTCCAGAAACATTTTGGCAAAAAAATTGGACCACTGTTGCTTTGTTTATAGTAATGGTGGGATTGGTTTTACCATTTATGATAGCGTTACATGATTTGTTTTTAAATCAAACTTTAAGAGCAAATTTTCCAATGAGAATACGCTTTGAGTTACATAGATATATTTTAAGACAAAGCATGTCTTTCTTTGCAAACGACTTTGCAGGACGGTTGTCTCAAAAGTTACAACAAACAGCAATGGGCATTAGAGATACAGTAATTAAAATGTTTGATGTTATTGTGCATATGTTTGTGTATTTTATAATCATGCTTGGTATGTTGGCTGATGCTAATGTCTATTTAATGTTAATCATGCTTATATGGTTGTTTATATACATCCTAATTATGTCTTATTTTATTCCAAAACTAAGAGTTAGAAGTAAGGAAATAGCTGAAAAGCGTTCTTCAATGATTGGTTCAATTGTAGATAGCTATACTAATATTCAAACAGTTAAGTTATTTTCTAAGATGAATAAGGAAGAGTTTTTTGCTAAGAAACAAATGGGCAAATGCTTAGTATCTGAATATAAACTATTTAGACTTATTACATTGTTTGATGTGTCAGTACAAATCAATAATTATATATTGATTTGTACACTAGTATTAGTTTCTATTTATTTATGGACTATCAATTTAGTATTAGTTGGTTCTATTGCTGTATCTTTAGGTTTAGCGATTAGAGCTAATAACTTATCACAATGGGTAATGTGGGAAGTTGGAATGTTGTTTGATAGTATTGGTAATGTTCAAAATGGTATGGATTCTATTGCTAAGCCTGTGACTGTGAAAGACCCTGAAAATCCAATTGGTTTACCAACTAACATTAAAGGCGATATTGAGTTTAAGAATGTAGTGTTCTCATATAATGGAATCTCTAATGTAATAAATAATTTAAGCTTAACAATTAGAGCAGGTGAAAAAATTGGGATTGTTGGTCATTCAGGTGGTGGTAAGACAACGTTAGTTAACTTATTACTTCGTTTTTATGATATTCAAAATGGTAGCATTACTATTGATGGTATTGATATCAAGCATATAAAGATGGATGACTTACGTTCTGTTATTGCTATGGTTACTCAAGATACTGCATTGCTTCATCGTTCTGTACGTGAGAATATTCTTTATGGTAACGAGAAAGTTGATGATTTAGATAATCTTATGCGTTGTGCAGCTAAGCAAGCTAAGGCTGATGAGTTTATTGACGCTTTATCAGACGGAGCTGGTAACACAGGTTATGAAGCAAAGGTTGGCGAAAGAGGGGTGAGATTGTCTGGTGGTCAAAGACAGCGTATTGCACTTGCTCGCGTAATTTTAAAGAATGCTCCAATCTTAATTTTAGATGAGGCAACTTCAGCTCTTGACTCTGAGGTTGAAGCTGCAGTAAAGGAAAGTTTAGATAAGTTAATGGAGAATAAAACTGTTATTGCTATTGCTCATCGTTTATCTACAATAGCAGCAATGGATAGGTTAATAGTTTTAAAAGAAGGACAAATAGCTGAAATTGGTACACACGAGGAACTATTAAAGCTAGATGGAGTGTACGCTTCTCTATGGAATAAGCAAACTAATGGTTTTATTGGGAAGTAACAAATTAAATTATAAAAGTAAAACATAGTTCACAAATTTTTGGTAATTGTGTAAAATATAACTAGGTCGATTAACAGAAAAAGTTACTGTGGAAATTAGGTATGGAAATGTTAGAAATTAGTCCAGAAGCTAAAATTGTAAGAGATGCTTTAGCAGAACAAGGTTTGGAAACTCCAAGATTCCCTGTTGAATTATCTCATGAAGAGCAGAAGGAACAAATTGAAACACATATGAAGGCTATTATGGAAATCTTAGGTCTTGATTTGACTGACGATAGCCTAGTGCGTACTCCTTACCGTATTGCCAAAATGTACGTAGATGAAATCTTTTCAGGTTTAGATTACGTTAATTTTCCTAAGATCACTGTAATAGAAAATAAGATGAAGGTTGATGAAATGGTAAAGGTTAAGGATATAACCTTAACAAGTACTTGTGAACACCATTTTGCGACTATTGATGGATATGCAAAGGTTGCATATCTTCCTAGAAACAAAATTATTGGTTTATCTAAAATAAACCGTATTGTTCAATTCTTTGCGAAACGTCCTCAAGTTCAAGAACGTTTGACACAACAAATTCTTGTTGCGTTACAAGCTTTATTAGAAACTCAAGATGTAGCAGTAACTATAACAGCTACCCACTATTGTGTGAAGTCTAGAGGAATTCAGGATGCAACAAGTAAGACTACTACTACTTCTTTAGGTGGATACTTTAAGTTTAATCCTGCTTCAAGACATGAGTTTTTAACGGACGATTAAGTAATAGATTTATCCAAAAAAATCATTTATTTGAAAGAACAATAAAGGTGCTTTTATATGTATTATTTTGCTTTAGGCGTTGAATATAATGGAAGTGCCTATAAGGGATTTCAAAGGCAGAATGAAGAAGCTAGTGTTCAAGGTGAACTAGAAAAAGCTATAAGTATTGTTGCAAATGAAAATATCGTAACTTACTGTGCTGGTAGAACAGATGCAGGTGTACATGGTACAGGACAGGTAATAAATTTTGCGACTAACAATTATAGAGGAGTTCAAGCTTGGACTATAGGTGTTAACGCTAATTTACCAAAAGACATTAGTATTACTTGGGCTAAAGAAGTAGATGAAAGCTTTCATGCCCGTTTTAGTGCAGAAGCTAGAAGATATCGTTACATAATTTTAAATAGTAGATGTCGTTCAGGAATAGGCAATAACCTTATTAGTCATTATCATACAGCTTATATAGACCATGAGAAGATGAATGAAGCTGCTCAATGCTTGGTTGGTGAACATGACTTTAGTTCTTTTAGAGGAGCAGGGTGTCAAAGTCGTTCTCCTATGAGAAATGTTCATCATGTATTTGTTAAGCGTTATGGTGACTATGTTATAGTTGACATAAAGGCTAACGCATTCTTACTTCATATGGTTAGAAATATTGTTGGAACTTTGTTAGAGGTTGGTTTCAATCGTAAACCTATTGAATGGGTAAAAGAGGTTTTTGAAGCAAAAGATAGAAACAAAGCAGGTCCTACAGCGCAACCATATGGATTATACTTAGTTGATGTGTCATATCCAGATTCATTTGATCTACCTAAAAGAAATCATTTAGGGCCGTTGTTTTTAGATTAAAAAAAGTGCTTAAATTGATTAATATTACAATTAACAGCATATAAGTTGAACTGTAACTAGAAAGTTAAGAAAAATTGCGTATAATATGCGTATTATTTGAAAGCCGTTTTATACGGTTTTGATAACTATTTAATAGAATTGATCAATTTTTATGCACAGACGTCAAAAAGTAGAATTACCAGCTCATTTTCATACAGCTGAATATTTAGCTCAGAGTGGAATTCATTACAAGAAATCTATAATAGATAATGCTTACAAGTTAGGCTTAGGTAAGCTGTTCTATATCTCTATAATGATTGTTATAATCTTAGTAGCGTTGTTATGCGTATTTTATTCGTCTATTGAAAGTAGAACACTTATAAGAATAATGTTCTTATTTATAATCATTTTTTCAATTGAGAGTGCGTTTATATTTATTAAATATATGAATGCAATAAGAGTGCGTTCATACTTAAGAAAGAAAATATCTCCTCTTCAAATTGAACCAATTGCTATTGTGTTATTAGAACCAAAAACTGAAAACGAAGCTTTAAAGAATTGTAAAAATTGTAGAACAGCATTTGTGTATAAAGAATTAGGAACTAAAAAACCAGATTTTTATCTTTCTGCGACCTTTAAAGGGGTACCAAATAAGTTACCAGGAAGTGTAGCTCTATTATACAAGCATCCTATTGAAGACAAGTATTTTACTATCGATGACGATTATGATTTTGTACGTCTAAAAGTACAAGAAGACTGCTTTGCTAAGGATGAAGAATCAGCTGTTTCTAATGTTTAAATAGAAAAGCGATCATTATAAAAATTTAAAAATGCATTTATTTAAAGATATAAAAAAAGTAATGGGCTTTGGGCCTCTTGTAGTAATACCTTCAGTATTACTGACAGGTGTTTTTGTTCCATGCATTTTATTAAATAATGATATTGAATTTATTAAGCATTTCAATCACCATGACTTTTTAAGTCATGAGTATCATAAAACAATTCAAATACCATTTATAAAAGAAGCATTATTTTTTAGTGTTGAAATTGGGGTAATGTTTATTTTAAAGCTTATCATAGCTAACTTTGCATTAGTTAAATCGTTTACATTATGGTATAGAGCTGTATTTAGAAGTAACATAGTAAAAGCCGTTAGGAAGGATGTTTTATTGAAGACAGAAGTATATGAAGAGGTTCGCAATCCAATATACTCATCATTTTTATTAGGTTGTAGTTCATTACTTTTAATTCCTAATAACCTATTATCATATCTATTGATATTAGTCCTATATGCTTATATGACAATTGTAATAAAGTATACTGAAGAGAATAATCTTATAAAAAAATACCAAAATGAATATCTTGATTACATGAAGAATGTAAGAAGATTATTACCAAAATTAAATTGCTTGTTGTAAATATGAAACAAGAAATTATCTTACTAAAGTAATAGATATTAAAGGTTATGTGTTAATTTATAATAAAAATCTTTGTTTTCTCTTACTTGAAAATATCGTGAATATAAGAAATATATAAAAGAAAAAATAGATTTATTAATGAGGCGAGGGCTTAGCTACATCTCGGTACTTCCTTCGTCCACCCTGGTTGCTTCCTTCCGGACCTGGCCTGTTAAGCAGGGAAGAAATACGAGAGAACCAAACCCTCATATATGAAAACAAACTCATAATAACGAATTTTTTATAAAATGCAAGTTTATTTTTAATTTTTGATAAATAGTAGCAAAAATAAATAAAATGATTTGTTTATGGCATAGTGATAAAGTTATGAACAGCATTATAACTAACATTTAATGGAAATTTTTAAATGCCAGTTTTAACTGCTTTTAATTGTAGTTACTTTAAGATCTTATCTATAAAATTAAGAAGTAAAAATATAGGTGTGGCAAGTAACGTTGTAAGTACACCGCATACAATTAGACTTAGAGAAGAGAACGCTCCTTCTGTTAGTCCTTTTTCTGTTGCAGCAGAGGTTCCAACTGCGTGAGCACATGCTCCCATTGCTAAACCTTGAGCCTTTTTATTTCTAACTTTAAATAACTTCATTAATGGGAAGCCAATAATCGCTCCCATAATACCTACAATACAAACGATACAAGCAGTAATTGCTTTTATCCCACCGGTTCGATCAGATACGTCCATAGCAAGGGGAGTAGTAATAGAACGCGCACCCATTGTTGGAATCATTGAATGGTCTACATTTGCAAAATAGCAGCTTACATATGATATTAAGTAACTCAGAATAATTGAAAGTGTACAACATATAAGTATTAGCAATGCTTGCTTCTTTATTAAATTAAACTTTTGATATAAAGGAATTGCTAATACCACAACTGCAGGCTCTAATAGTGCTGTTATAATCTGTGTTCCTTTTTGATATGCAATCGGTTCCACTTTTGTAATGATGATGGTTATAACAATGATTATCGCTGGAATTAGTAAAGGATTTAAGATTACTAACTTTGTCTTGATTTGAAAATGTCTAACAACTATGTAAAGAAATACTGTCATAGGTATTGCACAATAGAAGAATAAGTCTTCTATTGTAAGGTCAATATTTGAGAACATGTTTAATAAATTACCACTTGTAGATAACATTTTAACTTGCTTTTGTTTATAAAATCTAATATATGTCTACTTACTTTTTTTATGATAATTTAGCTTGGCTTCTTTCTTTGCAAGCTTTTTGTATCTCTTTATATTTTTAGCTCTCTTATAAAGAGTATGGCGCTTTTCTCTTTCTATTGGTGTTTCGATATAGTGTTGGAACACTCTACCAACAACCACAATAATTAAAGCTATACCAAGGAAGCAGTTTAATATGATTAGAAATAATGAACTGTATACCTGGTCCAGGTAAGTAACCACTCCAACTGCAACTGGTAAAAATAAAAAGGCTAGATGTTTTAATAACGGAGCAGCAACAGGCATGACCCAATCAAGCTTGATTACCTTAAATTCTAGCATTAAAAATAGAACAATTAATCCTAAGATACTTCTTGGAAAAGTAAGCGGTAACACGCTAGAGATTAGATGACCTGCAACTAAACAGAAACCGATTATAAGTAAACTAAACAAATATTTAATAACTGTGTTGTTTAATATTTGCTTTAAATTGTAAATAGCCATAATTTTTGTGTTTTTTAGTAATTAGAACTTTTTATATTTAATAAGTTTTTAATGTTCAATAATAAATAATAGAAGTTCTAAACTTTTATTTGATAAAATTGTTATCAGTTGATATAACAAAAGTATAATAGTGAAATATGTCACGTTTTAATGTAATTGTAGCACTTTGTATTTCAAGTGCAATCTTTTCATAAAAAAGATTATTACTTTTTAATGTAAATTAGGATCACAGTATTTAAATAAAAAATGAACCTAATTGTTTAATTTTAATCTGAATAAATAGATGATATGGTTTAACAAAATAGTATATACATAATGATTGCTAATTTATTCACACTTTTGTTAAATATAGTGATAATCTTAAATTGTTTGTACTATTATATACGTGAGTTTAGAGGGGAGAAGGAGTTAGCCTAATGGAATGGGTGGATATCGTTATTCTTGCTGTTATAGGTATGAGCGCTCTAGTTAGTATTGTTAGGGGGTTCGTAAAGGAATTGTTGTCTTTAATAGCATGGGGAGCCGCGTTTTTCTTATCTATTAACTTTTATGAAAACTTAGCTTCATTATTAACATTTACAGACGACCGTTCAATTAAAGTCGTTCTAGCATTGTTTATTCTATTTGTTGGAACATTGATATTTATTGGTGTATTAAATTACATAATCACTTTAGCCTTGAAGAAAACAGGGTTAAGTGGAACAGATAGACTTTTAGGTATGGTATTTGGAACACTACGTGGACTTTGTATTGTACTTGTTGTGGCAGCAATTTTTCAGTTACTAATTAATTGGGGAATGTTTACTTCTGTTACAAGAAGTGAATGGTATACCAACGCAGTGGTATTACCTGAAATTAATAAGATTGCAACGCAAGTGTTGGTTCAAATTAGATTGATATAGTTTGAAGAGTTTGTTGTAAACAAAATTAATCAATATAACCATAAGAATTTAAAATAATTTCACATTAAAATTTGGATATGCTCATAATACAATGTATTGTGAGCATATTTTTTGAAGAAACTAAACAAAAACTGAAAGAATAATTGGGATGAGTATATCGATAAGACTACTAAAACTATGGAATAGCAGTTTTATATATAAATAGAATGTCTTTCGTTTTTAGGCCTAGAGTTTTTAAACTTTCGTAAAGTAATATTAGTTGTGTTAACAGTAGAATAAACAATAATCAAACAAATAAGATCTTAGTCACAAAATGTAGATGTTATCTATTTATGTGGTATAATTCAGTCAAGTTATTTTGACGTGTTAAATTACTATAATACATTTAAAAAATATACATAGTTTAAAGTAGTAATTGTAAAAATATTTGTATAAATTTTTATTTTTATAAACTCGTCATGATATAATGTTGACGTTGTTTAAACAAAAAATAGCAAATTAAATAATTTATTAAGATGATTTGTATTATTTTCTTTTGCTGTTCTAAATTATATTTTCGAAAATATATGTAAAAAAAGACTTTAAGCTTGATGTCAGCAGACAATGGTTTAAAGCTAAAGATTTATTTTAAATAAAAGGAACCACAAAATGTGCGGTATTGTTGGTATTGTTGCTTCTTCTCCAGTTAACCAATCTTTATATGATGCTTTAACAGTGTTACAACATAGAGGACAGGATGCTGCTGGCATTGTCACTATTAATGAAGGTAATTTTAAGCAAAGAAAGGCAAATGGTTTAGTTAAGGATGTATTTGAAACTAAACATATGATGCGTTTAAAGGGTAACATTGGTATTGGTCATGTTCGTTATCCAACTGCAGGTTCATCATCAGCAGCAGAAGCTCAACCATTCTACGTAAATAGCCCGTACGGTATTGTATTAGCTCATAATGGAAACTTAACTAACGTTCAAGATTTAGTTAAGACATGCCAAAAAAATCATCGTCATGTAAATACAACTTCAGATTCAGAAGTTTTATTAAATATCTTTGCACATGAAATTAGTCAATGTGATAGTCAAAAGATTCAACCTAAAGATATTTTTAAAGCAGTTAAGAATGTAAATGCACAAATTAGAGGTGCTTATGGTGTAGTATCTTTAATTATTGGTGTAGGTTTAGTAGCATTTAGAGATCCTAACGGTATCAGACCTTTAGTTCTTGGTTCTAGAACTGGTGAAAAGGGTATGACAGAATATATGGTAGCATCTGAAAGTGTTGCTTTAGATATTTTAGGCTTTAAGCTAGTTCGTGATGTTGCTCCTGGTGAAGCAATTTTCATTTCAGAACAGGGCGTTTTACATTCAGAAATCTGTGCTGAAAAGACAAGTTTAAGACCATGTATCTTTGAATATGTATATTTTGCAAGACCAGATTCAATCATGAATGGTGTTTCAGTATACGCTGCACGTGTTCACATGGGTACAATGCTAGGTGAAAAGATTAAGAACGAATATAAAGATTTAGATATTGATGTTGTAATCCCTATTCCTGAAACAAGTTGTGATATTGCTGTTGAAATCGCTCGTTGCTTAGGCGTTCCATATCGTCAAGGTTTTGTAAAGAACAGATATATTGGTAGAACATTTATCATGCCTGGTCAAAAGCAACGCAAGAAGAGCGTTAAGAATAAGTTAAACCCAATTCCTTCTGAATTTAAGGGAAAGAAGGTGTTATTAGTAGATGACTCTATCGTTAGAGGTACAACTTCAGGTCAAATCGTAGATATGGCTCATGAAGCAGGAGCTGAAAAGGTTTATTTTGCTTCAGCTGCTCCAGAAATACGTTACCCTAACGTATATGGTATAGATATGCCATCAAGCCAGGAGTTAATTGCATATGGTAAGTCAGTTGACGAAGTATGTACTTTAATTAGAGCAGAAGGCTTAATTTATCAATCATTAGAAGATTTAGAAAAAGCTGTAAGAATGGAAAATCCTGAATTAAAGGAATTTGAAACTTCTGTATTCAATGGCACATATATCACTAATGATATTGATGAAAACTATTTAAATTATCTAGATAAGGTTAGAAATGATGACGCTAAGGCTGACAAAGCGTGGAATGATTCAACTGAAAATTTAGAAATTTATAATGAATCATAAGACTTTATAACAATTTTTATTTTACCTAAATTTTAAAAAGACAAGGTTTTAAAATCTTGTCTTTTTTATGTTAATAAATTCTAGTATTGCTATCTGTTATCGAGTACCTGTGTACAAGAAAATCTTTAGTAGAAATTGTAAACGTAGTTATTTAGATGTTCGGAATAAGTGGATATATTTGTAATTCCTGTTCTTATGACGTCTGTACTCGTCATCAGTGAAGGTCTTTGTAAATGTCATAATAAAAATGTCGAAAAAAAGCATTTAAAAAATGCATAATTTGAAAAAAAATAACTTTAAATATTAGCGAAGGAACGTTTTTTACGAACGAATACATTCTCCCAACGGTAGTATTAGTCGATGTTCTCACCTGTGTAAGCAAGGTGTTGTAAATTGTGTTATACAGGAGAAGTTGTGGAAGAATAATGATTGTAATGAGTTTTAATGGTTCTTGTGCTATGACTATTGTTTTCGGTGTCATTACATAATCTTTTTATGTTTAACAATGAAAATAACCAAGCTAGTTGCTTGGTTATTTGATTTGTTTATTAAATTTTAATTTAATTAAAATTTATGAAACTTTGGTAGAGCTTTGACTTACTTCTTAAACAAGTTTAACACCATGTTTTCGTTTCTTGGAGCACCACGAAGGATTTCTCCATCGATAATGAATGCAGGAG
>JAXJQF010000037.1:0-2101 GCA_036311285.1 Ruminobacter sp.
CTGTTAAAAAGGCAAATCAAAAATCAAAGACTACAACTTCTGTTAAAAAGACAAATCAGAATTCAAAGTTGGAAGATTTAAATAAGACGAACAATCAGAAATGATCTTGTTTCTGAAGACATTTAACTTATGTTCCTTATATTTGAGGTATCTTAGTGCTTAATCAGTTATCTTGGATACCTCATTTTATCAATATCTGAAGGTTAATACTGTATCACGGAGAAGAATTCAAAGATGATTAATTTGGTACACTAATAAAAACTTATTTGAAACATTAGTTTAATTTCCTTAATACTAAATCATTCTAAAATGTTATTTATCGCTTATAAATGTTTTTATAGCATCACTATATTTTTAGCTGTTTAAAAACACTACAATTTTTTAACTGTAAATGCCAAAATAAATATGTCAGTTCTCGCCAAGTTGAAAATGTAATTTTTTAGTAAACTTCTCCACTAGTTAATCTAGTTGAGGAGTTGTTATGAGAATTGATATAACACAAATAGTAAAGGTATGTGTAATGAATGGCATTAAACCAAATTATTCAAAGATAGCAAGACAGTATAATTGTGACCCAAGAACAGTTAAACGTTATTATTTAAATCAACAGCAAACAAAAAGAAAACCAAGAACAGTAACGAAGGTACTAGATAGTTTTGAGGCTACTGTAATAAATAAAATAGATTGCGGAGCCAATGCTTATGCTATTTATAATTTTATCAAGAATAAAGGTTATAAAGGTGGTTATACCACAGTTAAAAATTTTTGTTTTAAATATAGAAAAGAAAAACAACATCAAGTATCTATGAGATTTGAAACATCTCCAGGATTTCAAGCACAAGTTGACTGGAAAGAGAAATTTAAGCTTACAAATAAAAGTGGAGAAATTATTGAATTTAATGTTTTTATTGTTGTATTAGGTTATTCAAGAATGAAGTATCTAATGGTGACTAAAGATAGAACTCAAACAACAGTCTTTAATGGTTTATTAGAGAGCTTTAAATACTTTAATGGTGTACCTAGACAATTATTATTCGACAATATGAGAACCATTGTAGACAGAAGCAGAACTCAATTTAATAAACCTTATTATAATGAAAAATTATATAGTTTTAGTAAGGACGCAGGCTTTATGCCCAAGTCATGTTTAGCTTATAAACCTCAAACAAAAGGAAAAGTAGAAGCAGTTGCGAAATTGATAAACAGGTTAAAAGTTTACAATAATGAATTTGATACATTTTCTGATTTAGACTTAATTGTCAGAAACTTTAATGATGAAATAAATAGAGAGGTATCAGCTTCTACCGGAAAATCACCAATAGAACGATTTAAGGAAGAACAGAAATATTTAAATCCATTACCTAATTTAGATATATTCGAAGAATACTTGAACTTAAAGCCAAATAAGAGAAAAGTAACTTCAGAATCAATGATTAACGTAGACGGAAAGAAATATTCTGTTCCACCACAGTATATAAATTTAGATGTTTTTTTTCAAATTAATAATAACAACATCATTATATTTGATGAATATCATGTAGAGATATGTAGGCATCACATTAGTCGAAAGAAATTTAACTATAGACTAGAAGATTATAAACAAATCGTTTCTCAAACCATTAATAACAAAGAATTGATTACAAATATATGTAATAGAAATCTTTCTATCTATGACCAAATTGGAGACTAATATGAGTATTTATAACCAAGTTTTAAATAATTTAGAAGAACTCGAATTGATTAAAATGAAAGAAATGTTTCCTGTTATTTTAGACCAAAATAATAAAGCTAAACAACCTTTGTCTACATCAGAAATTTTACAAAAATTAACTAGTTCGGAAATCGTTTTTAGAGATGAACGAGCTAAAAGAGTAAATATTACGATATCATCCTTCCCTTTCGTAAAAACATTAAAGGATTTTGATTTTGATTATCAACCTCAAATAAATAGAAGTTATATTGAGGATTTAGCTACACTGCGCTTTATGAAGGAACACAATAACATTGTATTTATGGGGTCTCCAGGTGTAGGAAAGTCTCATTTGGCAATAGCAATTGGAGTTGAGGCTGCAAGTTTAAGGTATTCGACATACTTTATAAA
>JAXJQF010000038.1:0-1710 GCA_036311285.1 Ruminobacter sp.
ACAGAACCGTGCTCAATCCAACGTATATAACGATAAGGTAGTGTGTTCATTATTATATCAACACCATACTCTTGCTTTAGACGATATTCTAAAACTTCAAACTGTAAAACTCCAACAACTCCTACAATAAGCTCTTCCATACCAAAGTTAGGTTCTTTGAATATCTGTATAGCACCTTCTTCTGATAATTGAGTAAGACCTTTTACAAATTGCTTTCTCTTAAGAGCATTTTTTGTAGATACTCTTGCAAAATGTTCGGGAGCAAATTGTGGTATACCAGTATATTGTAAGTTTGATTGTTTTTCACTTAATGTATCACCTATGTTAAATATTCCTGGGTCGTGTATACCTATGATATCACCTGGATAGGCTGAATCTATTATAACACGGTCTTGTGCCACAAATTGTTGAGGTTGTGAAAGCTTAATCTTTTTATTTCTTTGAACATGAGTTACAGACATACCTTTTTCGAATTTACCAGAACAAATTCTTAAAAATGCTATTCTATCTCTATGGTTTTTATCCATATTAGCTTGTATCTTAAATATAAATCCTGAGAAGTTATTAGAGTTAGGATCTATATCACCTAAGTTACTGCTACGAGGAGTTGGTGGTGGTGTTATTTCTAAGAATGATTCTAAGAATGGTTCTACACCAAAGTTAGTAAGGGCACTTCCGAAAAATACAGGTGTTAATTCACCATTTAATATTTTTTCTAAATCAAAGTTATCTCCAGCAATATCTAAAAGTTCGATATCTTCTAGTAATTTTCCATGAAGAGCATCACCTAATAAAGTGTTAAACTTCTCATCAGATACTTCTCCAGTTATAGAGTTAGCAATAGATTGTCCATGGTTACCATCATCAAATAGCTCTATTTGGTTTTTATGACGATTAAATACACCTTTGAAGTCTTTACCAGAACCTATTGGCCAGTTTACTGGACAAGAACGAATTCCAAGAACATTTTCTATATCTTCAAGTAATTCAAATGGGTCTTTTCCTTGACGGTCCATTTTGTTTATAAATGTGAATATTGGTATTCCTCTCATTTTACAAACGTGGAATAATTTCTTTGTTTGGTCCTCAACCCCTTTAGCAGAGTCAATAACCATTACTGCACTATCAGCTGCCATAAGCGTTCTATAAGTGTCTTCACTGAAATCTTGATGTCCTGGAGTATCAAGTATGTTTATACAAAAGTTATTATATTCAAATTGAAGAACACTTGATGCAACAGATATACCTCTTTGCTTTTCTATTTCCATCCAGTCAGATACTGCATGTTTTTGAGATTTTCTAGACTTAACTGAACCTGCTTCACGAATAGCTCCACCGTATAATAGGAACTTTTCAGTTAATGTAGTTTTTCCAGCATCAGGATGTGAAATAATTGCAAAGGTTCTTCTTCTTTTAACCTCATTAATTAAGCTTAAATTTTGTTCTGTCATTGTTTATCATCCTTTATTTTAATTTTATGATTATCCGAGTATAAAAAGCTATAATCCTATTGATATTATAACTTTATTGAGAAACTGTCAATATTAAAAGTAAGTAAAGTATAGTAATAATGAATTATATTAAATATTTGAGGTGATTTAAAACATAGTCAAATAAAAAACTCTTAGTTTAAAATAAGAGTTTTTAAACTGGCGGGAATAACAGGGCTCGAACCTGTGACCCATTGATTAACAGTCAATTGCTCTACCT
>JAXJQF010000039.1:0-8720 GCA_036311285.1 Ruminobacter sp.
AAATAAAAGTAGCCAAAAGAATTGCATCCGGATATAGAGATGATAGCTATTTCTTTACTCTAA
Organism: Ruminobacter sp.; assembly: GCA_036311285.1. Classification (GTDB taxonomy): domain Bacteria; phylum Pseudomonadota; class Gammaproteobacteria; order Enterobacterales; family Succinivibrionaceae; genus JAXJQF01. The sequence goes on from JAXJQF010000039.1 coordinate 64, forward strand.
TTCGATACCTATCATCTCTCGGTTTTCCAACAATTCCGTGAAGAGCCAAAAAATTAACTTGCTTGACTAATTTGATACACTAAATATGTCTAAATTTATTTTTATAAATTTTGAGATTTATAAATATTAGCCTCTGCTATAATATTTTGGTTTAACTCAGGAACATAATATGGATGAATATATAGGTTTGCTGGTTCGTATTTTGTTACTTCTAAAATTCGACATACAATACTATCTATAATACCGTCTTCATCTTTTTCGATATTAAAATCTATTCTATAGAAAAAATATGCTAAAAATTTTAATGGTTCTTTTATAGGATAACTCCAGAACCACCTTCGAAATCGAAAATATTTATAACTTAGTCTATTCTTTCGAAATCATTTTTTTTCAGTTGTATTCACAACAATCTTGTGAAGAGACGAATTTATGGAATTAAAAGATATTCGCATTAGTAATTTGACGATTAAGAGAAAGTACTGTTTCTGTATATATTAAATGGTTCCTCGTGTTAGCTTTGGTTGTTATACTTTGCAATATACGATTCAAATTACACGAAGAACCATTTTTGTTCTTAAAAATATAATTACCTAAAATAAGTGTGAATCACACATTTATTTCTATTACATTACGAGTCTACAATCTTGTGGTAAAATCTCCCTTTTCAGAAGCCTCTTTTTCCTCAGATTTAGTTTCGTTTTCTGTATTTATACATGCAGGACAGCATTTTGTATAACTAGACTTTTCAAAATAAACCGGGTACTTCTTCCCACACTTATCACATGTGTTTAGCTTTTGAATTTTGGTAGCTTTAACTCTACAATCTTTACATAAAGTTCCCTTATTATTAAATGGCTTGATAATCATATCATGATAGCTTATTGTAAAACTTGTCTTACAGTGTTCACATTGAGCTAGTTTGCCTTTAGAATTAAAACATATATGACAAATGCCATCAGTTATTTCATAATCTTCTAAACTCATTGGACTATGACATAGTTTACAAGTCTTGTCTTCTGGATTTAACTTATTATAGCCCTTCATAGGTTTAATTGTTAATGCATCAGAAGAAAGCATCTTACAAACTCCTTCTTGATACCATTTGTTTAACAATTCATTCCATTCAGCAATAGTTGTTCTTGCTTGAATGTTATGGTAACCAGTATAGAAGGTCTTAATGAAAGCTTGCTTAATGTAGTTAGGTAAGTAACTCCAAATGTAATAGGTTACATCACTTGGAGGTATCATAGAATCTAATACATTAATTGGGAATCTAAATGAACAATATAAGTTTTCATCTACCCCTCTTGCCTTGCTAAATACAAATGGAGACTTTCCTAAGAAGATTAGATTAAAGATAAATAATGCAACAATATAATTTTCAGAATTTTGGTTTGCATATGGGTTAGGGATATCCATATGTTCTGGAGCAAAATTAAGAGTGTTATATTGATTTACTAATGCAAAGTCACCAATTTGGCAAAATTCAATATTTGAAATTGAAACTTCGTCATCGTCATTCACTAAAATGTTATTAAGATCTAAACCTCCTAAGAAGATGTTGTCTTTATTTAAAGTTGTAATAAGATTTACAAAGTTCTTAGCAATCTTAATTAAAGATAAACGGTCTTTTTTACGAGATAATTTGTCAGCATCCTTAAGTAAATTAGCAACAGATTCACCTTGTACTTTGTTTGAAATTGTTCCAATATAATCATGTAAACTGTTTTGAACTAATTCACTTGGCCAATCAACATTATCATTCTTAAAGTTGCTTAATTTCATCGCACGAATCTTCGTAATGAAGTTAATATCAATTAAGCTTTCGCCATAAGTATTGATATTCTGAGATTCATTGTAAGCATAAACGTTCTTGTATTCGTTCATCTTTATCGGATTTGATAATTTATAGTCTTTCTCATTGATTACAACATTTTGTCCAAATGATGGAATTTCTACATATCCTAATTCTTGTAAAGATATATAACGTTTTCCAGTCTTTGCGAAAGCTTTACCATTTACATTTATTAACTTATGAATTTCTTGGTTATCAACCTGATGACTGTACTTAGATTGAATAGCACTTACACCTAAAGTTGATTTAACTCTAGTTGAATCGCTAGTTTGAACCTTATCTGTTAAGCCTTTCTTTAGATTGTTTTCTTTTTCAGTAATGTTATTAATTGCTAATGTCAGATCAACAGAATTTTTCTTATCATCTTCCATTTTCTGAGCATGATTTGAATAACTTCTAGGCTTGTCGTTGAATATATCTAAGTTAACACCACCAAGTAATGAGTCACGAGAGTGTTCATTGCTTGAGTGTCTCATTCTTCCACCAGAGTAAGCGTTACTTGAAGATAGATTTCTCTTAGCTTTAGGATCATTTCTATGAGAGTTTTCGTATTCTCTAAATAGATTTTCTCTTTCTTTAGTTACTTCAAAAGCTTCAAAGTTAGTAGTAGTTGATATTTTTTCTTGTAAAACTTCATCAAATACTAAACCACTGTCCTTACCTTCTAATTCAAATTCTTCAATCGCCTTGATTGTCGCGTTCTTTCTAGTTGTTTCTAGGTTATCTGCTAACTTTCTCTTATATTCTGCTTCAGCAACTTCAAGCATTACAGTTTCTTCTAGTTCATGCTTCTTCATTATTTCTTCACGTTGTTCATCAGAAATATTGAAACTTGTTGTTGAACCAGATAATTCAACATTCTTTGGAATGTGAACTTTTTGGGCTTCTTTAGCTAATTCTTCAGCCTTTAATCTTTCTTCCTCTTCTTTCTTTCTTAACTGTTCTTGTTTCTTTTGAAGTTGTTCTTTACTCAAAGAGAATCCAGTTGAATTACTTGTTAAAGAAATGTGTTGAGGTTTACGAGGTTCTGCTTTTTTCTCTTCTTCAGCTTTTAATCGTTCTTCCTCTTCCTGTTTCTTCTTTAACTCTTCTTGCTTCTTTTGAAGTTGTTCTTTAGTTAAACTAAAACCACTAGAAGAAGATGTTAAAGTAACTTTCTTTTGCTCACGTTTTTCTTCTGGTTTTAATTTATCATTATTTTCAAATGTTGTTTCTGTTTTAGATTCAGTTGTAGCATCAACCTCTGCTTCTTTTGAAGCTTCAGTTGTCTTAGAAGTATCACTGTCATTATAAGAATTTTCTTTTAATTCTGTAACTTCAGTTTTTTCTTCATCCGCTATTACATTTTCTTTTGTTTCTACATTTTGGTTATCCTTAGCTTCAACATCTTCTTTTGTTATAGAAGATGCTTCAGCTTTAACTTCTTCCAATGTAGAGTCTTTGTTGATTTCAACATTTGAGTTGTCATCTTGTAAATTATTGTCGTTAGATTTGTCTTTAGACATAAATTTCTTGATTGAAGATACAGCAGTTGTAGTAAATTTAGTAAACTTGTTACCCTTGTCTTTTGATTCAACTTCTGCTGTTGACTCTTCTACAGAAGCTTTTACTTCTGCAGTATTTTTTTCAACCTTTTCAACATTCTTCTCTTCAGGAGTATCAAATAATGAAACAGCCTCAACCTTTGTATCTTCATTATCTAAAGTAAGTTCTGACTTTTTGTTATTTGTTAAAAATGATACTTCTTCTTTAGAGTTCTTTGTTGTATTAGCTTTATCTTTATCTTCATTTTCAGCTATGTTTTTAGATTCAGCTTCTTCTTTTGCTTTCTTTTCTTCTTCTTTTTTGGCAAGTTCTTCAGCTTCCTGAGCAGCTTTCTTTGCAGCTAAAGCTTCTTCTTTTTCTTTTTGAATTTCTGCTTTCTTATCTTCTTCTGCAAAAATTGATTCACTGATTGAATTTTTCTTCTTTTTAGAAGAATCCTCTTTTTTAGAAGTTTCTATTGTTGTGTCTGTTAATGACATCAGAACAACTTTCTTTTCATCTTCATCTTTTGGAGTTTCAGCTACAACCTCTTCATGTTTTGCACTTGAATTTAAGAACTCGTCTAGTTCTTTTGTGTCAACTACGACAGATTGGTTATCATCATCAACTTTATCGATGTCAACAACTTCAGCTTTAGTATCTTGTTCATGAATATCTGATAAACCAGGATTAATTACTTCATCATTAGCGTCTATATCAATAGTGATGCTTTCATCAGACTCTTCATTAACATCAATAACAACGGCTTGCGAGTCATCGTCTTCTTTCTCAATAATAGTGTCTGATTTTTCTATATTTTCAGTTGAATTTAATGAAACAGTATCTTTTGAACTTTTAACTTCTTTTGAAGTTGAGTTAGCAGAATCATTTTTCAAAGAAGCTTCGTTCTTGCTTGATTTGTTTCTTAATGAAGCATCTTCGAACGTTAATTCAAAATCGTCGTTAACTGTTGTTAATTCAATGCTATTGTCATCTAATGTATAAGTTACTTCATCAAATAAATCGTTTGATTTTTTAGGTTTTAAATCTTTGATATTATTTTCTTCTGCTTTTTGCTTTTCTTCTTGTTCTTCTTGCTTCTTTGCAAGTTCTGCATATTTATTAAAGGTGTCGACGTCCTTTGATAAATCTTCTTTAATCTTGTTATAAAGTTTAATAATGTCAGCGCTCCAAGCATTTTCATACTTGCAGTTAATTTCATTATTAATAATCTTAAATGGAATAATGCTGTTCTTTAATTCATATTTCTTGTTTAAGTTATAGTAATCAGGAGCAACTGAGTTATCATCAACTAATACAGCAACATTTGATTCTGAAACTAAATCAAGAACAATTTGTGCGCCATTTTTTCCAGCATGCTTATCAAAGCTTGTAATCGCACCATATTCTCTTACAACCTTTGAGTAAAAATCTTGTACATAAGAACAAATTTCAGCATCTTTTTCAAAAGCTGATATTTGATCATCACATACGTATACTGTGTATTTTGAGATATACTCTAGACTTAAACCTTCTAAGAAGAAGTTAGTCTTATCGTATTTTAAGGAACTAATATCTATTACAATATTTGGAACAGTAGCAGCATCTTTTTCTGTGTTACCTAGCGGATTAAAAGGATGGACAAACTCTCCAACTTGAGCCATTATTGATTCTTCAGAAATCTTCTTAATATAAAGAATAGGCTTTGGACCATTTAGATCGTTGTCTTTACAATAGTCGTTTATTTCATGACATAAGTCTTCATCTTGAGAAATTAATAAAGTATTAGCATCTTTTAGTAATGACTTTGTTAATTCCTTTACGCTTTGGATATTTGATCTAACAATTTTATTACGGTTCTTTAGATACTCTAGATTTTGTTTTACTTGAGTAAAATCTTTACTTACTTTTTTTATTTTTTCTAAATAGTCGTAACTTAAAACAATTTTTTTATTGTATTTTTTTAATATAGGTAATGTTGCTTTGCTAAAATTATCTATAAAATCTTGATTTTTAAAAGATTTGTCATCTATAAAAATTGTAAAACTTCGAATAAGAGCTGATAAAACAGAATTCTTACCTTCATTATTATTGATAGTCATATTTTAATCCAAATAATTTAAGCCTATGTATTATTATTCTTTAAAAATAATCCCGAATGCATTTTGAATAAATGTACTAAACAATCTATTGCAACATTTATTTAAAATGCATTAAAAATTTAATTTTATGCTTTAAATATAGCTTGCTTATGTTCAATCTTTAAAAATTATAAAAATAATCTTCTTTATTATCTTATAAATTAGAATTAAATTCTATTATTTAACATCACGAATACATCAAATATAGAGTTTTATAAGATAAAAATGTGAACTATGCTATACAAATTGATAATAGGTTTAATTGTATTTTTCGTAAAATGTCTTAACTATTAATCTGAAGCTATGTATAACAACACTTTAACAGTTGTTCGTGAACTGTTTATTAAAAGAACAAAATCTTGAAATAATACAATTTTCACATTTAGGCTTTATCGCTGTACAAATATATCTACCGTGCAAAATTAGATAGTGGTGAGCGTTCTTTAAATATTGTTTAGGTACAATTTGTACTAGTTCATCACTCATCTTATTAGCATTTTTTGAATTTGATAAACCTAGACGAGTACATACTCTAAATATATGTGTATCAACAGCTACTGTTTCTTTTTCAAAAGCAACATTTAAAACAACTCTAGCTGTTTTTAATCCTACACCAGGAAGTTTTATGAGTTCTTCTTCAGTTTGAGGAATCTTTGAATCATAATTTTCAACTAATGTTTTGGCTAACTCATGTAAAAACTTAGATTTTGTTTTACTCATTCCTAAAGGTTTTAGAATATTTTCTAATACATTTAATTCTATATTCATTAAAGATTTAGGATCTGGGGCAATTGAAAATAATTTTGGAGTAACTTGATTCACCCTTTTATCTGTTGTCTGTGCAGACAATACAACTGCACATAACAGCTCGAAGCTGTTATGATAATTTAATTCAGGTTTAGGATTTGGCATATTTTCGGCAAAAACTTCAAATAGTTTTTGAATATTATCTGGGGTCAAGTCACGTCCTTTAATTAGTTTTGGATTTAGATATAATTTTGAAAATTGTATAATAAATTTCTTCTACTATTCAATTTATGAAACAAATTATTTTGTTTGAATGTGTGTTAGATATAAACAAAAGGAGATGTCGTATGCCACATCTCCTTCATTTATACGAATAATTTACGTTATTCTACAAAATTTTATGAATTTTGGTCTAAACCAATATTATTGTTTTCAGTGTTATTACTTGCTTGATTATCTTGTGGTTGAACATTTGTATTTAATCTGTCTTTAATATTGAACCACATGATTAAATTATAAATTAAAATTCCCACTGAGATTAAATTAATTAACGGAATAAAACCTAATATAATAGCTATAATATATGAAGTTTTAGAATTTGATGTGTTTTTAATGAATCTTTCATCATTCTCATGGGTAAAATAATCTAAACAGCTATTCATTGCTTTAATAGTAAAAATAATCTTAGTAATTAACAGCCCAATTACCACGATAATCATTACTGCAGTTAAAGATAATACTATGATTGCCGATGCTTCATCTGATGATACTAAAGCATAAACAATAAAAGTAAAAGTTAACATAATAACATACAAAATCATTGGTGTTATCATTGCCACACATTCAAATATAAGTGATTTATTTAATTGTTTTTTTAATTCTTCAATATTCATGATTATTCCTAATTCTTTTTGTTAGTTTGACAACTTTTTAAATTCTTGATGATTGATTAATTTTAGAACTTTTATATTTCAAAAGTTTCTAGATAAAATATTCAGCCGGAATTGTATCACAATGCAAAATTTAATGTTAAAAATTAACATTTGAAAAAAAATTGGTTTTATACACCATTGTCTTGTTTTTTTTATTCGTGTAAAAGTTTTAATAATTCGTTAGTGTATTCTATGAGATAATTTAAATTCTTAGATGAGGTTTGTTTAAAACATAAATAAACAAAAAGAGATGTTGTAATCAACACCTCCTTTATCAATTTGAACAATTTTTGTGGAATCGACAATATTTTATGATTGTTTATCTAATTCAATGTTGTTGTTCTCAGTAGTTTTGTTTTCCTGATTATTTTGTGATTGAATACTTGTATTTAATCTGTCCTTAATAATGAACCACATGATTAAATTGTAAATATAGAAACCAAATACTAAAAGATTTAACAGAGTAAAACGGCTTGCTATAAAACCTAGTATAATAGCTGCAATATATATAGACTTAGCAGTTGTTACATTTTTTTTGAATTTTTCATCATTTTCTTGGTTAAAATACTCTATACAGTTATTCATAGCCTTAGTTGTAAAACTAATCTTTAAGATAAGCAAGAAAATGCACACTATAAATATTATCGCTATTAACAGGAAGTTAATAATTCCTAATGCAACTTCTGAAAACCCGATAGATTCGAAAATAATGGTAAATATTGCATATAATATGCCTAAAATTATTGGTACTACAATCATTGAAACACATTCGATTATAAGTGATTTATTTAATCCTTTTTTTAATTCTTCAACATTCATAAATATTCCTAATTTTTTTTGTTAGTTTGATAACTTTTAAATTCTTGATGATTATTTAATTTATGAACTTTCATCTATCAAAATAATTGTAGATAAAATATTCAGCCGGCATTGTATCACAATGTAGAATATTATGTATAAATAGAGCAGATATTGTTATATTTTGTTTTTTGTGAATATAAAGAACATTGGTTTTTAAAAATCTTTGTCACTTCGTTTTTCCTTGAGATCATGCACTCTAAAATTGTCTAATTTTTTAGTTAAGTTGCGGACTTATTTATAGCTGGATTACTATTTTTAGATATTTTTATAAAAAAATAAAATTTTTTTTGTCTTTCAATCCCTTGTAAATTAAGGGGTTAAAAAATATTTAAAATTTTTTGCAATTTTTTTTAAATTTTTACTAAAGTTATTAAAGGAATTGCCGTTAACAACAGTAAGAGAGAGATTTTACCTAAAATTTAGGGTACCTAAATCTAAGGTAAAAATAACTATAAATAAATTAACAGAGAGAAAAGAGGTCTATTATGGCTTTATACGTAAAAACTAATGTGAGTTCTATGAACGCACAAAGAATGTTATCTAATTCGACTACAGCTTTAGATAACTCATATAAAAGATTGGCATCAGGTCTACGCA
>JAXJQF010000040.1:0-1925 GCA_036311285.1 Ruminobacter sp.
CCTCATAATCTTCTGATGAGATATGATCGTATTCTTTTTCCATAATTTTAATTAAATCAACACCCATCTGATCTAACTGATGACGTGACTTATTAATGATGGCAGCAAATTCTTCATTTAATTTAAAATCATATGCTAATAAGTGTACCGAACGACTTCCGAAAACACAGTCTAATTCTACTCCAACAACATACTTCATTCCAAGTTCCTGACAAGCTAATTCAAACTCTTCATGAGCTTGAACTGTATTATGGTCAGTAATAGAGATAAATCCTAATCCTTTTTTCTTTGCTAATTCTACTACTTCTTTAGGTGAAAAAGAACCATCTGAATAATAAGAATGCATATGTAAATCTACTAACAAAAAATCAACTCCTAACTAACCTATTTTTAATATTATAACAAAATAAGACAAAAAATACTAACACAATTACACCAGATTAACTGATTAATCAGATATTAGTTACTTATTAGAAAGAATACAAGCAAAATCAAGTTTTACTAGCTTAAGACGTTACACTATATCATGCAAAAAGAATATTAATTTATATTTAACTTATAAACTCTTTTTAAAGAAGATAACATCGTTATAATATTAGAATTAACCCTATGAACGACAATCTAGTAAGTCTCATTTTCTTTATAGATGCTTAACTCAATTCTCTCTAACTAATAACCATACTAACAATATATAAAAAAGAGACTACCTTACCAAAAGATAGTCTCATATTTCTTATTTTAAATTTAGTGAACGTAACGCTTCTTCTACTGCTTGTGCTGGCTCCATTCCATTTAACACAACATTTTCAACCGCAACCCCTGCGGCTGTACGTACATTATATGATGTAAAGTCATCGTTAGTAAAAACTAAATCATAAAAATAATAGTCTGCCTGTGCTGGTCCAGCTAGTTTAGTCATATCACCAGATTCAGAAATATAGTTTTGGTATTCTTCTGAATCAACAACACTTTGTCGGATTGGTAAATACCCTGTATTCATTGTCCAATAAAGATTAGCTTCATAACTTCCTAAGAATTTAGCAAACTCATACGCGGCATAAACTTCTTGATCTGATACATTTTCCTGTTGCATAATAACAACATTTGTTCCTTGTTGAATAACAGCTTTCGTTTCTTCACTTTGTTGTGGAATTGGTGTAGCTGACCACTCAAATGGTTTATCAGATTCTGCGATACCATTCACGATATGTGAAGCTCCTGAAGTTGAACCAATGTACATTTGAACTAGTCCACTTGTAAATGGTCCTGACATATATTTATCTTCCCCAGCTAAACGCCAGTATCCTGCATCTGTATTACGTTTAATCATTTCTAACATATTAACTGCTGCATCTGACTCTCCAAATAAAACTTCACCATTAGTATTTGTATATTCTCCACCAAATTGTCTAACTAATGTTAAAAATGCATTTTCAGCCGAATCAAACCCAAAAGCAGGTTTCCCTGTTATTTCAGTAATTTGTTTAGAAACATTCTCCATTTCCTCCCAAGTAGTCGGAACTTCTAGGTTATTTTCTTCAAAGAATGTTTTATTGTAATATAAAACTTCTGTCGATTTATTAAATGGTAAAGAGTAGAACTTTCCGCCTTCATATTGGCTGTTTTCCTTGCGATAAGCCTCAGAAATATCTTCGAAATCTTTAATTCCTACTTCTTCATGATTAATATAGTCATCTAATGCAACAACTGATCCAGACTGTAAATACTCTGCTACCCAATCAGGATATGCCTGAGAAATAACTGGAGCGGTTTGGGCTTTAATTGAGGCTGTTACCTTTGATTTTAAGTCATTATAAGCACCTTGATAAACTCCTTCAACCGTAATTCCTTTTTCACTTCCTACAGTTGAGTTAAAATCCTCCACTAATTGATTCACAACTTCTCCATAAGGTCCTGACATTGAG
>JAXJQF010000041.1:0-3897 GCA_036311285.1 Ruminobacter sp.
AAACATGATTTTATCCTTTATAGATATTTAACTTACCTATCTAGCATAACATATAAAAAATAAGAACGCTATATTTTTCTAGCGTTCTTGAGAATTTTTTTAATAAAAATTTTTAAACTATCTATACTCGCAAAATTTCGGTACCAAATTATACTTTTTGTAAGATTTTAGTAACATCAATAAGTCTATTGATACTAATAATGTTTTCATTCTCTCCTTTTGGTTTAAATGAAATTGTTAATTTGTATTTACCATCCTTTGTATAAGTATGCTTGATTTCTGAATTAACACTATATTTTCTAATAAGTGTACCATCTCCCCAATCTACATACGCTTCAACACCTTTGTAAATTACGTTACTGTTATAAATAAACTGCGAATACTGGCAAGCTATCTCACTATTCTTAGTGTTATAACATTCAATTAATGGAACAGAACTATAAAAATCATCGTATTGATTGGTAGTAAAAATCAATTCATTTTTTGTATATTCATCTACGGTATCCTTAATTAAGAGTTCAGCCTTCAAACTACTTTCATTTAAATCAAGCGATGAATAAATAAATGGCACATCTTGATTTGCTGATTCATAATTAAATCCTCTTGCAGCAATAATTTTCTCGGTATCAGCATTTTTTATAAGCCATAACGCTTTCTTATACTTAAACATATAACGACTCATAAGCTTATAACTCTTCTTAGTAACTAGATTACTTGTATTGACTTTAACTTCTGGAAAAATTTCTGCCGTATAAGCTGAGTTAAAATCATAAGTCACATCATCAAACTCATACTCAAAATCATAGGTTTTACTTACACTTCCATTCGTCACTCTAAGCTTTAAAATGTGCTTTGATGGTTGAAGAATTTTACTTTCATCAATTACTTCATCATTCAAATAATCATCTTCTAATTCAAAATCTGAATTTTTATTGTCATTAACAAATTCTCTACCAACACTTAATTCATTATCTTCATTACTTTTTTCCTTGTACTCATATACTGCAGCCAGATTTGAATCTCCTTTTATTTCAATACCATCTCCAAAATCAAAATAATAATCTAAGCTCTTGTAATCAAAACCATTAAACTCATTACAATACGGTGTATTCCAAAACAAAACATTGGCATATACATATTTACCAATCGTAACAAAATTAACCTTCGGTTTAGACTTTAAATAGCTTACACACTTGCTTGTATCAACAGATACAATAACCTCTTTAGATGAACTTGAATAATAGGTATCATTAGTTGCAACTAATGTCACTTGATATTTCCCAGGTTTCTCATATAAATGCACAACATCCTTTTCACTACTAGTCTTTCCATCTCCAAAACTCCAATAATAGCTTAGTTCTGATTCCAAGTTCCCCCATTGTTCTACATCATTTAATATGTCCCCATCTGTAGTAATTGTAGACTTATTATTAAATTTTATTTCCATTAGGTCAGACTCAAAATCAAAATTAGACTTAATTGGTTCTTGTAAAAAAGTATAACCATATACCGAATCCAGTAAGTTCTTTAGAATATTACTTGATGCACATTCCTTTTTAACATTTAAATTTTCATTATCTGCTTTTTCAACCATATTATTTAATTCAAGCATTCTAGAACGACTTGTAGCAATCAAACTGTTTTCTAAAATCGTGTCACTAAAATTACTATTAACACAGATATCGTTATTCTTTATAAAACTTAAAACTTCAGAAAGCTTTGTGGTCTCATAAATAATGCTATATGAAGACTTGTTAAAGCTATCTCTTAAACGGTCTTTAAAAAAGTTATTTAAATATAAGGCGTTATTTATAATATAACCACACGAATCCTCTCCATCTGGAAACATGTTTACATCATACTGATAGCAAGAACCAAAACTAAAACTATGCATTATTAAGAAATCACCACGTTCATACAACGTTCCTATTGATGAATCCTTTGTATATGTATCTCCCATATCAAGATTAGTAGATAACTCTTTTATATCTAAAGTTTCATTTTGGATATGATTGATATACATTGTAACAATCGTAGTTAATGCACTTACATCAACGTTGATTTCTTTAACAATGTTTCCTAACTCATCCTCTATTGTTTCTGCACTTGGACTAAGTATGTTATTTGTAGAATAAAAATTATATAGTTCAATATTATTTGGAACTAAAAAAGTTTGGTCTTTATAGACTAGAGAGGTATTTTGTTTTACTGTTGCAATGAATCCGATATATTTACCTATATCTTTTTGATTAATATTGTTTGAGACTAAATTAATATTGTTGTCTGACTTTTTTACATCTGATGTTTCTGTATATGAAGTTGTATTATCTAAAGTAGTATTTTCATTATTGCTAAGAATTACATGACTATTTAAATTATAAATATTTGATTCAGATGCCGGTATTCTCTTATCATTGATTAAACTATTAATCAATTGCTCATCGATTTTTATTTCGGCAATTCCTTGTTGATTAGTAATATAACGATTAGCATTACTAATGCTACTAATCCCAGTAAAGTTATCACAATCATAATCTAAGTTAAAATCTAAACAGATTTCGATTCCTTCAGTATTTATACCTTCTACATGTACATTAAACTGATAAATCTTTCTTTGAACTTCCGAATCTAAATCTGACTCATTATCGTTTACAAAATCATTATCTTCATCAGTTTTGTCATTGTCATAACACTCTTCAGAGCAATCATCACTAATATCTCCTTCAAAATCTTTATCACCAATATCTTCTTTATTACTTTGGTCAAAAATATCTTCCTCTGTAACTTGTTCATTTTTATCTATAACATTATCATTATTAATATTGTTATCGATTCCATTTTCACCTCCACCAGTACTACCGTCACTACTAGTATCACCATGACCTGGAATAATAACAGGTGGAACAGGTTTTATTATTGGTTTACTGACGTCTTCATTATTAGAATCAAGGGGATTATTACTATTATTGCTGTTATTAGTGTTGTCTTTGTTTAAATCGTTTTCGTTGTCACCATTATTATCATTACCATTATTATTTTGGTTTATATCTTGTTCTTTATCGTCACTTGTACCTTCATTATCATCAATTTGTCCATTATCAACCTCAATTTGAACATCATTGTTTAAAGATTCACCTGATCTTCCACTGCCTCCACCACATGCTTGAGTAAACAGTGATAATAAAACGACAGTAACAATAATTAAGCAATTTCCAAGAGTTTTATTTATTAACTTACAATCTATGAAATTACAATTTAATTTTGAGAAAAATGTATAGACAATATAGAGAACAAATTCTCTAACAGAATTTATTAAATTCATTTTGTTTTCCTTAATGTTGATTAGTTATTAGTTTTATTATTTTAAATAAGTAAACCGTTATATTTTAAAACTACAAATATCAGGTTTTATCATATACTTATAGCATTTAACAGTTTTTGCGCATTAGGATATACAGATTTTGTTTTTTATCAAGATAAAAATAAATAAATCGTAAATCTTTTGAACGAAGTGATTGTTTATTATACAAAATAAAGAATATAGACCTATTTTTTATCAAATAATATACAAATTAGAAAATATAATAAAAAAAGGAAAGTCATTAGACTTTCCCTCTTTAGCTATACTTTTAACTTTTTATTTAAGACATATTAACCTAACAAGCTTAACGCTAATTGTGGACGTTGGTTAGCTTGACTCAAGATTGATTGAGAAGCTTGTTGGATAATACTTGTTTGTGTCATGTTCGCTGTTTCTGTTGCAAAGTCTGTGTCACGGATACGGCTTCTTGCATCACTTACGTTTTCAGCAACATTTGATTGGTTACGAATTGTTGACTCTAAACGATTTTGCACCGCACCAAGTTCTGCTCTCTTTGAGTCTACAGCAGCAATATA